>JBIHZT010000333.1:0-4957 GCA_044240265.1 Luteolibacter sp.
CAACATGGGCACCCGCATCAACCCCGGCGACCACGTGAAAGTGGACGGCAAGCGGGTGGCTCCGCGGGAGACGATGATCGTCGCCTTCCACAAGCCGCGCGGCTTCGTCTGCACCCGCGAGGACGAGCTCGGACGGGACACGATTTACTCGATGCTGCCCGCCTCGCTCCACTCGCTGCACCACGTTGGCCGGCTGGATATGGACTCGGAAGGCCTGCTCATTCTGACCAACGACGGCGATCTTTCGCAGCAGTTGATGCACCCGTCGAAGTCGATCGAGAAGGAATACCTGGTCACCTCGAACCAGGCGTTCGAAAACGCCCACCTCGACCAGTTCCTCGAAGGCGTCTATACGACCGAGGGGAAATTGAAGGCAAAATCCATCGAGCGTCTTTCATCCCGCCGCCTCAAGGTGGTGCTCGACCACGGCGCGAAACGCCAGATCCGGGTGATGTTCGACACGCTCGGCTACCAGGTGACCAAGCTGATCCGAGTGCGCATCGGCGCGTTGTGGCTCGGCGATCTGGAGCCCGGCGCCTGGGCCGCCTTGAACTCGGTGGAAATCCAGATGCTGCTTGGCAATCCCAAGCCCGCCAAAAAACGCGGCGCGTAGCGGCCGATCACCCGTCGCGGCGAAGGCTTTGGCGCCCGCATCGTCCACGGACTACCGGCTTTCCTCATTTGCTAACATTCCGCTTCCGCCGGCAGGATGACGCTGAAAGTGGCTCCGGGCGCGCCGGTGTTGTTACAGCCGGAAATTTTTCCTCCATGCGCATGGACGATGGTCCGGCTGAGACGGAGACCGATCCCCAAGCCATCCGGTTTTGTGGTCAAAAATGGCTCGAACATGCGAGCTCTCACCCGGTCGGCGATTCCGGCGCCGGAATCGATCACCTTCAGCTCGACGGCACCGTCTCCGGTCAAACACGTCGTCAGACAAACCAACCGCCGCCCGTCCGCCTGATCACCGCAGGCTTCGAAGGCATTGCGGGCCAGATTCAGGATCACCTGGCTGAATTGCACCGCATCCGCGGCCACGGCTGGCAAATGACGCTCCGGATGAAACACCAATTCCGTCTGATGCCGGGACGCCTCCTCGCGCAACAGGGGCAGCAGTCTCTCCACCAACTCATTGAATCCCGTGCTCGACCGGACCGGCTTTTCAACATCCGCCAGGGCCTTGAGGTGAGTCACCGTATCACGCATCCGCCCGACGTCCGCCTGAAGTTCCGCCAATACCTTCAGATTCGGGCATTGGGACGATCCGCAGGTATTCGAACCGGCGAGAGCGGCCGCGATGTTCAGGCCGATGGCGCTGAGCGGCTGGCCCATCTGATGGACGATGCCGGCGCTCACCTCGCTGACCAAGGCGAGCCGCTGGGCCTGCGCGAGCTCGGTCTGCTGCGCCTGTATCCGCGCGGCCGCCTGCTTGACATTGGTGAGATCCCGCACTGCGGAGACGCGGGTCTGCCGGCCCTGCCATGACCTCATGGAAGCATGGCATTCTCCAGGAAACCTGGTGCCATCCTTGCGCAGGCCCACAAACTCATAATTCGTCTCCTGCGGATCATCCAACCGCGCTTTGACAAACTCCACCGACTCCGGGGCGATGAAATCCAGGATCGGGCGGCCGATCATTTCCTGAATTTCATAGCCGTTGATTCTCGCGAGCTGTGGATTGCAATCTATCAGGACGCCCTCCTCGCTGATTGAAATCCCTTCGAAAGTGGCCTCGGCGAGTTGCCGGAAGCGCGCTTCCGTCCGGTTCAATTCCGCGGTCCGGCCGGCGACGCGCCGCTCCAGGGCCTGGTTCCAGTCCCGCATGGTTTGCTCGGAACGCCGCAGCGACTCCTCGATCTCCTTGCGCCCGGTGATGTCGAAAGAAATCCCCAGAACCCGCCGGGCGCGACCCTCCGCGTCACGCTCCACCTTCCCCAACCGGCCGATCCAGCGCTCGCCGAGAACCGGATGGACGATGCGGAACTCATGGTTCCAGTGGTCTCCGAAGCCGGGCGCGTCAATCACCGCCACATCCTTCAGCAGAGCCTTCCTGTCATCCGGATGCAGCCGCCGCATCAGATCGTCAAACGTGACCGGGACGTCCTTCTCCAATCCGTAGAGCTCGCGCACCCGGTGGTCCCAGTCCAGAGTCTCACTGCCGATCTCCCAACTGGAAACCCCGCCCTTGGAGGCATCCAGCGCCAGCTCGAGACGCGTGGTTTGCTCGCGCAGCGCGGCATTCGCAGCTTCCAGTTCCGCCGTCCGTTCCGCCACGCGGCGCTCCAGTGAATCCCGCGCCTCCACCAGCGCCGCCTCGGATTTTTTGCGATCCGTGATTTCCCGGACGATCCCATACAAACGCCTGTGACCGTGATCATCGAAAAACCTCGCACGCGAGGAAAGCCAGCGCCCCTCGCGGCCGGGCAGCCAGATCCGGTATTCGCAGGAAAACGGATCTCCATGCTCGATGGAGCGCTTCAAGGCCGCCTCCACCATCGCCCGGTCGTCCGGGTGGACCGGGTCCATCGCGGACTCCACGTTAAGAGACAAACCACTGGCAAGTCCGTGCAGCGAGCCCGCGAGTTCAGAGGCATTGAAATTCCCGGAATCGAAATCGGCGACCCACGATCCGAGTTCCGCACCCTCCATGGCCAGTCGCAACTGGCGCTCCGCCCCCCGCCGCGCCTCGCGCGTCCGGATCAGCGCGATGGTCCCCTCCGCCTGGGCCGCCAGTGTTTCCAGCGCGATGCGGGACGCGTTGTCCAACAGGGCGTGACCGTGCGATGAGACATTCAGCGCGGCGACCACCCGGTCCTGATCGCGGATGGGAATCATCGCCAGCAAGTGGAGCCCCTCCGCCTCGAGCGATGCCGCCAGCTCCGGCGGAAGATCGGCGCGGCCGCGATAGACCAACTGCCCGGAACTAACGAGGCACGCCTGCGGGGAATCGCCGCTGTAATGGCGGACCTGTTTGACGAATGTTTCGGAAAGCCCCCTGTGGGCGATCAATTCCATACTCCCGCTTTGGCCGTCGCACAGATAGACCCCGCCGCAATCGAATCCGGGCAGCCGCACCGCGGACGCCAGCAGGGTTTCCAGATATTCCGACAAGTCCCCGCAGCGCAGTTGCTCCACCGCGAGATCGCGCTGGATCTCCAACAGCTGCATAAGTGACCGCATCGCCTGCGGACCGGTGCCGTCGTCACCCGTCATCCCGCCACCACACGGTCCAGCCTCGCGCGGGTCGCGCGCGGTGTCCGTTTCATTGAGCATCCCGCTGGCGTGGAGTGGCTTCATACTTCATGCAGTTAGCACAAGATATGATTACCTTTCCGTCATTAACAAGAATGAATTCGTTCCTTGAATGGCTTTGCCCGGACCGGAGATTCCGCGCTCCAATTTTACCGCGCCGCCTCACCGCTCTGCCCGAACTCGATAGGACCCTTGCCGGTTTTCCCCCACCCAAGATTGCGCACGTCCCCGGCTTTGACCGGCTCCGGCGCGATGAAGACAACCAAACGCATGCCGTCGGTGATGTAGGGATCTCCGGTCAGATTCGTGCGCGGCCGCTCGCGGAACGATGGCTCTGACGCGCGGACAAAACCGAAATACTGGAAGCGAAAACGAAACAACAGGCTCTCCAACAGAAACTGCCGCGCCTCGTCCACCATCGGATCGATCACATGCGTCGTGAGCGTGGGCGACTGGCGGGTCAGTTTGATCCCGACGTCCCGGCTGACCTGCCCGACCCACACCGGGCGACCCTCGACGGTGTAAGGCGCGAGCCAGAGACGCATGTGGTTGCGCTGGGAAAGTTTGGCGCGGGCCCGTTGAAACGCGAGGTCCTGCGGCCTGCCGAAGAGGTATAGCGAACTCACCGGCGCGGTCAGGTAAGGCTGTCCGTTCAGCGCCGCACCGATCATGCGGCGCACCGTGAGCGAGTCGATGCGGTGGGTGAAGGACCAGCCGCATTCGGACAGCGCCGCCATCATCTGCGTGGGTTCCCCGACGAGCACGATGTTCAGAGGATCGCCGGAAGCCGTGCCCTTGGCATTGGTCACCGTGGCGGGGAGCTGCTCCAAGCGGGCGCGCAACTGACTGCGGCTCAGGTTGACGGGCTTTCTACCCGAGTAAATCGCCGCCGGATCCATTTTTTCGAAATCGAAGTGGCCGTCCGGCGTGCGCAGCGAGAACCCGAAGCGCCGGACGTGACCGTTGCCGTTGATCGTGACCTCAACGAACCGCCCGCCTTCGGTGCGGGGGATCAGGACATGGCCCTCGTAGGTCTTGCCGGCCTCCAGCCGCGAGCGCATGGCAAGGTCGCGGAAATGCTGCTGCGTCGCGCCGAACGCTTTGCCGCCCGAGTGGCGCCGGAATAGATAGGCCGCCTCGTCCGCCGTGAAATAATCCGGATCCAGGTGCGCGGTGAGTAGCCAGTTTTCGTCGGGCGTTTTGTTAGCCACTCGCAGCCAGACGGCTTGCAGGCCCTTCTTGGCGAGGTTCACGCCGTAGCGTTGACGGGCTTCCTCATCCGGCAGCAGGCACGCGGAAACGGTCATCCGGTCCACGGTCTTCGTCTGGCCCCGGTCTGCAAATGCCGCCTCGCGGTTTCCGGCCGTGAGAACGCCCTTCAAATCGGATAGGCGCGACGAGGCCACACCCGGCCCCATGACCACCGGCCTGCAGGACGCAGCCATGAACAGGCAGACGACGGCAAAGAAGGAGACCGGGAGGGCGGAGGCATTCATCGCGCAGAGCGTTAGAACTCGGTGCTTTTCTCGATTTTCAACACCCACCCGGCCTCGCCCGGGTGGAGCTTGTATTGGAGCTGGCGCATTTTCCCGGTGGGCTTGGTTTCCGCCTCGTCTTCAGGGAAAATGGGAAAACGGCGGGCGAGGCTGTTTTCGACGACGGCGAACTCATCGTGTCCGCGGTAGCCGGCGGAGTTTTTCGCGTC
>JBIHZT010000334.1:0-4944 GCA_044240265.1 Luteolibacter sp.
GGAATCCTATATCTCCACCGGCAGCCTCTATCTCTGCCTCACCGGTTTGCTTCATCTCGGACTGCCTGCGGACGATCCGTTCTGGACAGCACCCGCCAGGGACTGGACCCAGAAGCGGCTCTGGGCAGGCGAAAATGTTCCGGCGGATCACGCCTTGAAATGACCGGGGCGCGGAATAAATTCCATGCGCCGACTGGCGTTAGAACGGGCTTTCGTCGTCGAAATCATCGTCCCCCCGGAGCTCCGCGGCGGAGGGCTCGCTGCTGGTGGAAGCCGCGCTTTGGCGGGCCGCAGGCTGTCTTGACGAGCCGGATGGGGCTGCCGATTCACCTGCCGCCTGGATTTTCCAACATGCGAGGTTTACGAAATATTTTCCGTTATATTCGTTCCCGCGGATGTCGAAGCTGACCTGCACGTCCTGGCCGAGCTCGAAGGGATCGAGCAACGGGCACTTGTCCTTCACGACCTCGAACTTGAGATCTTGCGGGTACTTGTCAGCGGCCGTGGTGACTACGAACTCGCGTTTGGTGAAGCCGCTCGCGAAACTCTGGGTGGTGCCAATCCATTTTAATTTGCCTGCGGTTTCGTACATGGGCGGAGTGTCTAAAAGCAGGCGGCGATGTCAAACCCGCAGGGGACTTCTTCCGGCAGCCCGCCGGGCCGCTATTTTATCAAAGGCCGCGATCATTTCCCAGGTCGCTGCCACGGGCACCCCGATGTTGTTCAGGCGTGGATGGCGACGCGCTTGAAGCGGTCATCGGGGCATTGTAGAGCGATGAGAAAACAGGGCGGTCCGATTTTTTGCCGCGCCACGGAGGATGGGGAGGACGCGGTGACGGAGTTGGGTGGAGTGATCGGTGCCCGCGCGTCCGGAACGGGAATGGTTGCTTGGCCGTGCGACGCGCAGCGGTTGCAAAGGCGGTGCGTCCATGGCTTTTCCAGAGGGATTTCTTTTCGGACGGCTAACGCCGACCACCAGGTGGAGGCTTATGATCCCGTGCGGGAGGACGTGTGGGATCTTTGGGAACGCTGCCAGGGGCTGACGCCGCGCGGGCGGGCGACGGATTTTTCGAATCGCTACGAGGAGTACATCGCGGCGGCGGTGGGAATGGGATCCAAGTTGTTCCGCTTCTCGACGGCGTAGGCGCGGGTGGAGGTTTCCGAAGGTGTCTTCGACGAGGAGGCGCTGGCGCACTATTGGAATGTCGCGGAGTGCATCCGCGGGCACGGGATGAAGGTGATGCTGACGCTGCACCACTTCGTCTGGCCGGTGTGGCTGGAGCGGGACCGAGGCGGGATGGTCGGGAAGAAATTTCCGGAGCTGTTCGCCCGGTATGCGGACCGGTTGGCGGTGGTGCTGGGGGATGTGGTGGATTTCTGGATCACTTTCAACGAGCCGAGCCAGCTCACGTTCGGCTACATCAAGCCGTGGTGGCAGAGCCGTTACTTCATGCCGTCGGGGCTGCCGCGCGGGTCGGACGTGGATGCGGATGCGGAGGCGGTGGGGAAGCTGGTGTCCGGGATTTTCCGCGCGCATGCGCGGGCGCGGGTGGAGATCCAGGCGCGGCGGCCGGAGGCGATGGTCGGGGTGAATCCTCTGGTGACGGGATTCCCGGCTTGGGAAACCAGCCGGTGTCTTGGAAGCGGGATCTGCCGGGGACTTGCAAGAAGAAGCTGTTTGCAAACTATGACGAAGCGCGAGACGCGCTGCGGGCGGGTAAAGTGGGCGCGGTGTATGGTGATGCGTTTTTCATGGTGCCGCCGGATTCGCCGGGTGGCGAGGACCTGCGGTTTTTGGTCACGGGCTTGAACGACGAGGCCTACGTGGTGGTCCCGCCGCACGGGCATTGGCAGTTGTTGGCACGGGTAAACCGGGTGGTAGCTGCATTCCAACTGGACATGGCGGAGATCTCGCCCGCCGGACGGGAGACGAAGGAGGCGCGGCGCCCGGTCTCACTGGGGGAAATGTTAGTGGATGATGATGCCGATCCGGCGGATCTGGCGGAGAGCCGCGACATCCGGCGGGTGCGGCGGCGCGGAAGGGTGCGCATCGGCATTCGCACGGATGCGCCGGGGATGTCAGGAAAAAACGAGGGCTTGGAAATGCGGCTCGCGCGGCGGATTGCTTATGAGATTTTCCGCGATGAGGAGTGCCTGGAAATTGTGCCGCTGGAGCCGAGCCACCGGCTGAAAGTGCTGGAGGCGAAGTCCGGCTGTCTGAACTGGGCGTGGCGGTTCTGGGGGACCACGACGCTGATCGCCAACGCGAACTGGTGGTATCTCGGAACGTCCGGGCGCTTGCCGCGGGAACTGTGCCCGGAGGAAGCAGTGGGCGCGCAGGACTTCGTGGGGCTGGATTGTTACTGGGGGCTGCCGACGTGGAAGCTGGGGAAATTTCGCTCGCTGGAAGACGCGGCGCATGGGAAATTTCTCAAGGCTCCGGTCTGGCCGCGGGGGGCTCTTTCATGCGTTGCGGCGCTTCCACCGGTGGTTTCCGGGGAGATCATCGGGAATCCAATTTCAGTTAGTCATCAAAGCCGTCATGATGTTTGTTAGCCAGGACTGGTGGTGATCGGGCTGACCTGGCCGATGACATCCTTGAACGGGGAAGCCTATTTAAAACGGCGGTTGGATTGCCAATCTCCTTCCCATTGCGCAGACTTGCTCCGGCAGCCTCCACGGTTGCGGCTTTTAAAAACCTCAATTTCCCCATCGCAGCATGCGTTTCCCGGTGATTCGTAACACATTGTGGCTCATCGCGTTCTTCGCCTGCCTCCATCCGGCCAAGGGCGAAGACCGAGTCTGGAAGGTCATGGCCCTGGGTGATTCGATCACGGAAGGCGGCAGCACCTTTTCGAACTGGCGCTACCCGCTGTGGGAAAAACTCACCGCAGCGGGATACTTCATCGATTATGTCGGCAGCCGTTCGGCATCCTCGCGGCTCGGCACGCTCAAGCATGAAGGCTAAGGCGGACAAAATGTGGAATACCTCGCCACACGTCTACAGACGACTTTTCCGCCGAATTCCGCCGATATCATCCTGCTGCATGCCGGCCACAACTATTCCTCGGAAACGAAGACGAACCTGGTGCCCCGCATGCTCACGGCCACCGAGTCCATCATTGCCACTTGCCGAGCGACCAACCCGCAAGGCACCATCCTCCTCGCGCAGGTCATCCCCAGCCTGAAGCTGCCGAAATACAGTTACATCCCGGACTTCAACGCCGCCCTGCCCGCGCTTGCCGCACGGCTCAACACTCCCACTTCGCGGGTCATCATCGTGGACCACGCCACGGGTTTCGATCCCGCCACGGACACCGTCGCGGATCTCGTCCACCCGAATGCGAGCGGTGCCGCCAAGATGTGCGACCGCTGGTTCGAGGCCCTGGTTCAGGTTCTTCCCGCCCCTGCTGGAGACACCACCCAGCCGCAGCTCATGGCATACAAAACGCCCGCCGGCTCAGCCCCTCTCGATCTTCACGTGTTCACACCAACTGCAGGCCCGACTTCATTGCGCCCGGCGATCGTGTTCTTCTTCGGCGGAGGTTGGACCACCGGAACGCCCGTCCAGTTTTACACCGAGTGCCGCCACTTTGCCGCGCAGGGTTACGTTGCGATCACTGCGGACAATCGCATTTCCTCGACTCACGCGGGAGCCACCGCATTCAGCTCCGTGGCGGATGCCAAATCCGCTATCCGCCATCTCCGCTCCCACGCCACCGAACCCGGCATCGATCCGCACCGCATCGTCGCCGCCGGGGCATCCGCCGGCGGTCATCTTGCCGCCGCCACCGCCCTGCTTCCCGGGCTGGATGATCCTTCCGATGATCCCGCAGTCAGCCCCCGTCCCGATGCGCTTCTGCTCTGGTATCCGGTCATCTCACCCTCCTGGAACGCTGGCAGGGACCCGACAACCTCGAAGCCTTCCTACGCACCGCCGCGAAAAACCGGCTGAAATCCTGGTGGTCTTCCGCCGACAAAAAGCGGACCGATGTCAACAGCGAGTCCCTGGCGCTCGCCAATGCGCCGGTCTCCGGCTCCGAAGCCGACCGCGAGGAATTGGAAATCGCGCGGCAAGCACTCCGGGCGGGAGTGGGCGCGGCTTTGAAGAATTGCCCGGAAGGCTTGGTCTTCATGCGCTTGAAAGGTCTCCACGGAGTGGCTCAACGGGCGATCTCCACTTGTTGGGGGCATCACGAAGCGCAGACCTCGCGACGGATCAAGGACTCCATGACGATCATCCGGACGACGGCCGTCGAAAGCGCGGCGACGAAAGGTTGTGAGTTATCCATGGAAGTTCTGCAACAAGCCCTGCAACAGGATGCCGCAATTTTGTTAGGTGGGGATGGGGCGGCGGATACCGATGGAGAACACTTGCTGCTGGGAGCGCTTGCTGATGGAACCGCGGATGAGTTGGCCAAGCGCAAAGCGGTGGAGATGATGTGTCTTAATCCCCGGGCACTTGGATTTTTCGCCCGCCTTCTCAATCGCGAAAACACGGGGGAGGTATTGGTTGTCAAGGATCCTGCTTTGGCCGGAGTGTCCGCACGGTTAAGGGAATGCGTCCGCTCCTCTCTCGAAATGCTCCAGCCTGCGCAAGCCGCGGGGCTGGTCACCCCGCTGATGTCGGAATCGCTCGCGGATCTGCTGCGGTATTTGAAAGCTGATGGCGGCACGCTCTGGCTGTTGTGCCCCGGAGACGCCACGCTGGAAGCGGTGTTCAATCCCATGGAGCCGGAGATTGCCGGTCGGCGGCAGCCTTTGGTATCGGGCATCATCAGTCTGGTGCTCGCCACGGGTGAGCCGGCGTGTCTTTCCGGGGTGGCCGCCCACCAGCGACATTCTCCCGCCATTGACATCGCGCTCGGGAAAGTCACCCAGGGCATGATCGCCGTGCTCTTTGTGTTAGAAGGAGCGATCAAGGGCGTCCTGACCGCCGTGCGT
>JBIHZT010000335.1:0-4933 GCA_044240265.1 Luteolibacter sp.
AACTACCCGCAGGTGGAGAAAAAGGTGGAGGAGGTCATTTTCGGCCTCCGTCGCGTCGGCAAGGATTGGCGCCCCGTGGTCCCTGGAATGACTCCCAAGAGTCGATAGCAAGCGTTGGAGTGGATCCCGGAGTTTGATCGGTTTTCCTACCCCGTCGCCGCCCGCCTTGCTTCGCGTCTCCGGAGGCGGGAGAGAAATCCTATTGTGCCGGCAGGTTCTTGTGCGAGCCGTCACAGAGCGGTGGATTCGCGGTGTGTTTGCACTGGCACCACCAGATGGTTTTCTTCTCGGCCACCTCGTACTTCACCGGTTGCAGCCCAGTGCCCTTGTGCGAGCCGTCGCAAAATGGCGGGTGGCTTGAGCGTCCGCAGGAACACCACCAATGAGTGCCGGCTTCCACTTCGAGAGCCAGCGGTTTCGTATCGCAAATAATCGGTTGTTCAGCCATGCGAGGAACTTAACGCACGCGGGCTTCAGCGCGAGTCAGAAACTGAAACGGCAGCCAGTTTCTCGGCCGCGACTTCAACCGCGGCAGTGGCCGGTTTTTTGTCGAGCTTCGGATACCTTTGAGAAGGCACTTCGTTGAGAAACGTTGCTCCGAGCCACCCCGCGAGGAGGATCGACGAACCACTTACAAAACGACGGGTATTCATTCAATTGTTACGGAAATGCTTATTATTTCCGCCCGCAGGTTCTGATTTGTTCATCGGGAAATAGCAACCCTAAAGATGGCAGGGGGATTCCGGAATTGAGGTCCCGAATGTTGGCGTGTCTGATTTTTGCCCACGCCGCTTGCTGGGGGCTGGCCAAACGGGAACGGGCCTGCCATGGTTTCCTCATGTCCAAAAAACCTCTTTTGTTGTTGCTGGCCGGTTTGTTCGTCTGCTCGGTTCAAGTCGGAGCTCAGGATGCCGCGGACACCACCGAAAGGGCAGGGGAGTTCGCCGGGCCGAGCCGGTTCTGGCAGGCGACGCTCGGCGGCGGGCACTTCATGGTAGCCCTCGACCGGATCGCCTCCGTCAGCCGCCACAAGTATGTGCTGGATGGTGCGCTGATCATCGACGAGGTGACGGTGGATACCGTGGGGCAGGCGTTGGCGCGGTTCTATTTCATCAGTCCGATCACGGACGAGACCCCGGGCAATACGGTTTCCGATGTTGCGAAACGCGGGCGCGAACTGGCGGAAAAGGTCGC
The DNA here is from genome assembly GCA_044240265.1 of Luteolibacter sp. Taxonomy (GTDB): domain Bacteria; phylum Verrucomicrobiota; class Verrucomicrobiia; order Verrucomicrobiales; family Akkermansiaceae; genus Luteolibacter. Next base: position 1,195 of record JBIHZT010000335.1, read on the forward strand.
CCAGCGGACGGGTGGAGAGTTGCAGGACATGGTGATGAAAAAATACCCCGACACCAGTCATGCGAAATCCATCGAATACCGGATCCTGTCGGAGACGGAGCTTTCCTCGCTCTATAACAGCGTCCGCAGCGCATGGGAAACCGGCCGCGGGCGGAAATTTACCGCGAAGTAATCCAGGGGCGGAGCTCCACGATCACGGAGACGTCTTCGGCTTTCGGAATCGTCAGCACCACGGCACGGAATTTTTTGTTCTGGTTTTCCATCTCGGTGGGCGGCTTGGCGTCAGTGACGGTCCAAGTGCCGGCGGTATTGATCCGCTGCAAAGTGATCTGGTTACCCTCTTTCCTGAGGATCACCTGGTCGCCCTTCACCTCAGCTTGGGCGTCGGTGAAGGCGCGCCAGATGACCGTTCCGGTAGGTTGGGTGATTTCATCTTCGATCCGCGCGGTGCCGCGGCGGGCATCGAAGCTGACGCGGCGGATGACCTTGGCGGCGGCATTCGAATAAGCGCCGGTCAGGTCGAATGCGGCGGCGAGGGGATTGGCGGAGAGGGTTTGGGAGATGAGCGGGCAGGGTTCTGATTTGGCGTTCTGAAGCTGTCCGTTGATTTCCAGTGTGTTGTGCGATCGATTCTGGAGGCGGAAAAAGTTCCACCGTTTGTTGCCGAAGTAGCCTGGCAGATTGTAGTTCTCTTTCCCTAGATCGTGAATCCAGCGGACGCCATGGGCATCATAGACGAAGGAACCCACGTCCATGTGGCCGTGGCTGGCTGCGGGGGTGCCGCCCTTGATTGCAAAAAACGCATCCTTGGGAGTCCAGCCGGTGCGGAAGGTGGCGACAGCTTGCTGGCCTTGGTAAACTGCGGCGGTGGGCATCGCTCCATCCGCTGACGGGGCATCCGGCAACCAGAGCAGGGAGAGCGGCGAACAGGCCGCTTTTTTGTCCTCGGCCATGGTGCGGGTGAATAATTGTCGGACATGGCGTGCTTGCACGGCGTCTTTGAACTGCGCGGCCAACCAGCATTGGGCGGGCGACGGTTTTTCCAATCCCGAGCCAGCATCGGCAAAATTGAATGCATAACGAGTCGGGCTGGTGAGGTGCATGATCGAGCCGCCCGCCTTGCTCAACAAGGGATTTTCCTCGAATGGACGGTTCAGCGTTTGGCAGGCGGCCAGCAGCATGACGTGGTAGTCGGTACCGTAGTGCCAATAGCCCGGGCCCTCGGGATACATGCCGTCCGGAGCGTAAAATCCCGTGCAGCTCTCGACGAGCTTCAGCCCGCGATCGAAGAGCTCTTCCGCGAGTCCTGCATCGTTCCCGGCGATGGCGGCTGCGGCCAAGGCGATGCCGGAGCCGCAGACTTGAGACCAGTTGTTGTCGGGCTTGGACCACCAGCCGCCTTTGTCATAGACGGCTTTGGCGGGTTTGAGGGCCTTTTCGATGATGGCATGCTCGCACATCGCGCGTTGTTCCGGAGTGAGACTCGCGTAGAGCCAGTCGTAGCCGGTGGCGACGGCGGTGGCCATCTCCGCAGTGTCGAGGAAATGGCTGGGGTTCCAGTCTTTGAAGCCGCAGGCGGCATCCAGCTCGGCGATCGCACGCAGGCGGAATTTCTCTTCGCCACCCAGTCGCCAGGCCCATGCGGTGTGCAGGACGTTGTGAAGCGCGAGGCGGGATTCGGCGAGCAGGCGCTTGCCGTCCGGGATTTGATAACGGCAGGTGCGGGATTTCAGGATCCGCGTGGCCTCGGTCATCACCACGGTTTGCAGGCTGGCCGCAAGCGGGTCATTTGCGAGTTTTCCGCGGATTGCGGCTTCCGCGGATTCCGGGAGCCACAGCCGTGGATGAGGCTTCTCCGCCAAATCGCCGGCTGCTAGAGCGAGCATTGCCAACCACATTCCCAAGAATTTCCCCATGCCCCGCATACGCCGTTGGGCGCGGGAGTCTTACAAGGGAAGGGGGGCGGCCGAGTCACATCCGCGATGGATTGATCGGGTGGGCCGGATCACGGCGGCGACTCGCAGAGGAGGAATTTGCGGACGGTTTGCTCAAGGATGTCCGCCATGCATCTTTTCAAGCAAGGGTGGCGGGATTTGGCCTAAACGAACAAAAATACAGGGAGATCAAAATTGAATCCCACCAGCGGATTTCCTTGAAATCCAAAAGATTATGCTGGAGGCGGAGGAGGGAATCGAACCCTCGAATGACGGTTTTGCAAACCATGATTTCCCCAGTAAAACGTGGATTCTGAAAAAGATTGCCCGAAAATTGCCCGAATTGGCTTGAATCGAGGGCAATTTTCACTGACTCTTGCGCCGTCATGCAACCCGCCGCAACGAAACGAGCCAAGGCCAGCGATCCCGTGAAATGCCGGGAGCTTTCCAAGAAACACTCCCAAAGGAAAGCAGGCTACCGTTGGATTGTCGAAACCCGAATCGGGGGCAAGCGGAGCCGGAAGTTCTTCCGGCACGATGAATCCACGGATCGCGACAAGTTCATCGAGGATGAAACCGTCCGCATTTCCGCCGTGGCCAAGAGTGACCGCGCCCTTGCCACCGATGAAGTCCTTCTCACGGAAGCCGCCAATGCCCACAAGGCCCTTCTCCCCTACGGCAAGACCCTGACCGATGCCGTGAGCTACTACGTGCAATACCTCGCCGCCATGGCCAAGCATGACGCCACGCCACTTTCAACCGTGGTGAAGCGGTTCTTGGACGAAAAGGAACGGGAGGGACTTTCCGAAGTCCACCTTGCCGATCTGAAAAACCGGATTGGCCGTTTCGAAATCACTTTCGGAGAGTCTCCCATCGCCAGCATTGACCGCAACGCGATTGCCGCCTGGTTGAATGACCTGCCGCTTGCCCCGCAATCGAAGATCAATTTCCGCCGCGTTTTGGGGAATCTGTTTTCCTATGCCGTCCGGGCCGGAAACATCACCGCCAATCCGGTGACGGCAACCAGCCCGCCGAAGTCCCGCCGCAAGCGGGCGGTGATCCTCACGCCCGAGGAAGTGGAAAAGCTGCTCAACGCCAGCCCGGCCGCAACCCTTCCCGCCCTCGTCCTGATGACCCTTTGCGGCATCCGCAACCGCGAAATGTCCCGCTTGGACTGGTCCGCCGTGGATTGGGAGGACGGCACGCTGGAAATCACCGCAGAGGAAGGGAAACGCGAAGGGCACGCCCGGCACGTCACCATTCCCGCGAATGCTTTGGAATGGCTCCGCCCTCATGCCAAGAAGCGCGGGAAGATTGCCGACTTCCGCGACTTCGATGAATACACCCGCCGCTTGCAAGATGCCCGGACGCTCGCCGGGTGGGCCGTTGGCGAATGGCCCGAAAACGCCCTGCGGAAAACCTTCATTTCATGCCATTACGAAACACGCGGCTCCATTGATGAAACCGCCAAGCAAGCCGGAACCTCCGTTGCCATGATTCACACGCACTACCGGAAGCTCATCAAGAAGCGGGAGGCTGAAAAGCTCTGGGAAATCCACCCCACCGCCGGGCCGAAAAACCTTGTGCCGTTCAAGCCTGCCGCCAAGACCGCCGTGGAATGGCCCGCGCCTGCGGACTTGCAAGCGATGCTGTGGGAAAAGCCCGTTGTGGAGATCGCCCGTGCCCTTGGTGTTTCTGACGTGGCCGTTGTGAAGCACGCCGCAAAACATGGACTGACCAAGCCGCCGCGTGGCCACTGGTTGAAACAATCACCCGAGAAAGCCGCCCAATGATCCCCTCGAAAA
>JBIHZT010000337.1:0-4931 GCA_044240265.1 Luteolibacter sp.
TGCCTGGTCGCTGAGAGGATCCTTTTCCAATTCCTTTTCAATGAGCGGGAGTGTGCCTTCCGGATCCTTTTTCGCCTGGCCCTGAAGTTTCATGACGCTCATGCCACCGCCGGACATGCCGAAGAGGCCGGCTTTTTTCTTGGTGTTGCCGGCGATCTGGAGCTCGCAGTTGCGGAGCATTTTCCGGCCGTCGAGAAATCCCGGGGATTCCTTTAGGACTGCTTGCAGGAGACTGATGCCGTAGGCGAGGTTTGACGTTTGAACTGCGGTGAGGGCTTTCAGCCAGAGCGGCTTGAGGTTCGGCGGGAGTTCTTTTTCGGTGATCTCGGGCATTGCGTTAAGAGGAGTGCGGTTTTTGAAAGGTCACTCGAACGGTGACTGCTGTGCGGAAAATGGAGCTTGGGTGGCGGCTTGGCAAGCGTGGGAGATGCAGAAAACAAAGAGAATGCCGGAATCCCCCGTTTTTTGGGATTGATGGACGTAAAGGGATGAGTTACCCCCAGCTCGCAAGGCGTCAACACCAAGTGCGCCTGCTGTAATTTCTCAAATTCAATATGCCTCCTCGCCCCAAGAATTCCGGACGCCGCAATAATCGCAATCGATATGGTCCGCCGAAGCGCTCCACCAAGGACGAAGAAGAAAAAGCGGTGGAGGTGGACGGCGAGATTTCCTCGGTTCTCGCAGGGACGATGTTCCGGGTGAAACTGGAAAGCGGCCACGAGGTGCTGGCCCACATTTCCGGCAAGATGCGCAAGCGCTTCATCCGCCTGGTGGTGGGGGACAAGGTCAAGATGGAGATGTCTCCCTATGACCTGACCAAGGCCCGGATTGTTTTCCGCTTGAGCTGAGTCTTACGCGTAGTCGGCTCCGACTTCGGCGGCTTCCAGTGCGGCGACGGATTGATTGTCGCGCCGCTCGATGACGATGTCGCCGAGCAACTCGTGCTGGCGGACGACGAACTGGTTGAGCTTCATCAGTTCCAGCAGCGCGAGGAAGGTGACGATGACTTCCGCCTTGGTGGTGGCGGATTGGAAAAGCTCTTCAAACCGCCGCGACTCACCGGGTGCGAAGTGGCCGAGCAGCAGCTCGATCTTGTCCGAAACGGTGTAGCGGTCGTCGATGATGTCGCCGAAATCGTGGGACTCCTCGAAGCGCTTGAGCACGTTCTGGAACGCGCGGATGAGGTCGAAAATCGAGACCTCCGCCAGTGTGGCTGGCTCCTCGGCGGGCAGGTCGGTGGTGTCCGGTTGGTGGGCGAAACGTCCTTCCTGCTCCAGCTCGCGCAGGCATAGAAATCCGGCGGCGTCCTTGAATTTTTTGTATTCAATGAGCTGGCGGATGAGTTCCCAGCGCGGATCGTCCTCCTCGGCGTCCTCTTCCGGCGGCTGGTCCACCCGCGGAAGCAGGGTGCGGCTTTTCAAATACATCAGATTCGCGGCCATCACGATGAACTCGGAGGCGAGGTCGATGTTGAGCAGCTTGAAGGTGTTGATGTAGTCGAGATACTGGCGGGTGATGCGCTCGATGGAGATGGAGTGAATGTCCACCTCGTCCTTTTTAATCAGGTAAAGCAGGAGATCGAGGGGGCCTTCGAAGATTTCGAGGCGGACTTTGTAGTCGGTGGCTTCCATGGGGCGGGTCGTATGGAATCAGACAGGACTGTGCGAGGGTAAATTTACCTCGCCTCGTTGACAGCGAGTGGTTTTAATCAACGCGCTGCAAGGCGAGTCGAAGAATTATGGAGTCTGAACAATCGCAAAATTTCAACGAGCGTCTGAGCGAGTGGGTGGCCAACCAGGGGTTTTGGTTTCAGGTCCGCTATTCGATGGCGGGCAGCGGCAACAAGGGGACGGCGATCTATCACCTGCTGCGGATGAGTTTCCGGCTGTTTGTTTTCATGTTGTTGGTTGCCGCGGGCATTTGGGTCTATCTGGCCAAGAGGACTGAATACAAGGCCTTCAACGAGGGGCTGAAAAGCTCGCTCCAATCGGCGTTTTCCGCGTCCGAAATCCAGCTGGGCGGGTTCAGTCGGGTCCAGGGGCAGCTTGAAATCAGCCGGGTCGCCTGCCAGGGTGGCGGTGACACGTTTTTCACCACGCTTGAAGCGCGGAACATCCGTTGCAAGATGGGATTTCTCGACGGTGTCGCCGGCCAGTGGGATCCCGGAACCATTGCCGTCTCCCGGCTGGATGTGGACGTCCGCGCCGGCGCGGACGACGCCGAGTCCGCCCATAAATTCGCCCAGGCGTTGTTCCGGAAATCCGACGACGTGCTGATCAACTCGATTGAAATCGGCGACGCCTCGGTGCATTGGGGCTATTCGGAAAGGACCCGCGGATCCATCGATAACAGCGTTTTGAAAATCCAGCGTGTCGGGGACGGACTGAAGCTACAGTTTAAAGGCGGCACCTTTTCCCAAAACTGGTTGCGCCGGTTGGAAATCATCAGCCTGGTGGTGAACTGCGATCCGAACGGGCTGGTCTTTGAAAAGGCCGAGTTCCGGAGGGGGCTGGGCACGGTGGATCTTACCGGACTTAAAGTCACCGGTGGCGAGCGGCCAACCGTTTCGGGCGTAGCGAGAATCCGCTCGCTCGGATTGGACAGCGCCCTGCCGGTGGCGCTGAGGAGTTTCATCGAAGGATCACTTTCCGGTGACTTCCAAGTGACCGGCTCCACGAACTCATCCGACGGGATTGGGTTCGCAGGGCAGGTCGCGCTGGACGGCAAGGACACGATCTCGATGCGGGAGCGGCTGCATTTGCTCAAGGCGCTCTCGGTGGTGGATTACGTCCGCAACTACTATCGGGTCGATTTCCGCGAGGGTTCGTTCCAGATGAAGACCAGCGGCGGAGGGATGGAAATCACGGATTTGAAATTGAAAGCAGAGGATCTCTTCACCCTCGAAGGAAAGCTCTTGGTCAGGCTGCCGACCGCCGAGGAGACCCAGGCCGCCGTCGGTAAGCCCGCTACGGCTGGCGGTGCGCCGCTGTTCCGGGCGGAGGACGAGGAAAACGAGGGCCTCGCGATCAAGTCCGGGGAAAACGCCTTCACCCTGCGCCGTGCGGCGCAGGAGGCCAAGCGCGAGAAGGACGCAAGTCCGGGCGACGCCTCGGCCACCTTGTTCGACCGGCTCGGTTTGAGCTTTGAAATGCGCCGGCTCGAGGAGCAGGCCGCCGACCGCCTCTCCAAAACCCTGCGCTACCAGGGCATGTTCCTGATCACCTTGCCGCCGGACGCCTTCGAGCGCGCGCCTAGGCTCACCCAGCAGTTCCCGGTCGATCCCAAGCTCAACCGCATCCCGATGGTCGTGCCGGTGGAGGGAAGCCTCTACGAGGTGACCTTGAAGCAGGCCGAGGACATCTACCAGCAGGGAACCCGCTGAAAATCAGGCCTGTGCCGCGAGGCCGAGGCTGTGGTAGATTTCACGCGTCGCGTGGCTTTTGTTGAGGGTGTAGAAATGGATGCCGTCCACTCCCTCGTTGAGCAGGCCGGCGCATTGTTCCGCCGCGTATTGGATGCCTACGCGCTCGACCGCTTCCGGATTCGACTTCGCGCGTGCCAGCGCCCGGATCAGCTTGGCGGGGTAGCGCGCGCCGGCGGCGAGTTCCGCCATCCGCTTCATCCCGGAGAGCGACGTCACCGGCATGATTCCCGCAATGATCGGCACGCGGATGTCCGCAAGGTCACAGCGGTCGCGGAAATCGAGGAAATCATGGTTGTCGAAGAACAGCTGGGTGCAGATGTAGTCCGCACCGGCATCCACCTTGGCCTTGAGGAAATCGAGTTCATCCACCCGGTTCGGAGTCGTCGGATGCCCTTCGGGAAAGCCTGCCACGCCGATGCCGAATCCGCGCGGATCGGGATGGGCGCCGGACTCGTTGAACTTGCGGATAAAACGCACCAGATCCGCCGCATGGCGGAACCCGCTCTCCGACCAGTCGTAGTCCGGTTGGTCCTTCGGCGGATCGCCGCGCAGCGCGAGGATGTTGCCCACACCGGCGGCGGCGTAGCGCGTCAGGATGTCCATCACCTCCTGCTCGGAATGTCCTACACAGGTCAGGTGGGGCACCGGCGGGATCGTGGTGGTCTGCTTGATCCGCACCACCAGGTCGTGCGTCAGCTCGCGGGTGCCGCCGCCGGCACCATAGGTCACCGAGACGAAGCTAGGCCGCAGGGGTTCCAGCTCGCGGATCGCCTGGTAGAGGTCCTCCCACGCCGCGGCGCTGCGTGGCGGGAAAAACTCAAAGGAGAGCGATGGTTTCGAATCGTTCAGGATATCTCGGATGTGCATGGCGGGTGGGTGAAAGGGAATGAAACGTTTAAGCACCATGAGCCGAAACTTTTTCGAAGGTCTGGAGTTTCTCAGGGAGTCAACTTGGCGTAACGCCGCTAAAAATGCCTCAATCGATCATGAAAACAATCCCTGTTTCCTTTCTTGTTGCGGGAATGCTGCTGCCGGCGGTCTGCCTCGCCCAGCCACAGGAATCGCCGATGAATCCACCCAAGGGACGGCCGGGTGGTGAAAAAGGCGGTCAGCACAGGCCCGATCACTCGTTTTTCGAGGCGTGGAAGGCTGCGGATTCCAATCATGACGGGTTTCTTTCCAAGGAGGAGTTCGCCCGGATGCCACGGATCCAGAACCTGCCGGAAGTGAAACGCGAAGGTCTGTTCACCCGTTTCGACAAGAATGCCGACGGGAAACTGGGCCGTGATGAACTCGGCCGGATGAGGAAGCCACCCCGCGATGGCGAGCCCGCCCCACCCATGAAACGTCTGTGGGAGCTGGACGCCGACAAAAGCGGTGGCATCAGCATCGACGAGTTCAAGGCGGGCCAGCTTTTCATGAAACTCCCCGCGGAAAAACAGCAGGGGGTTTTCAGCAGGCTGGACACCGACGGCGACGGCGTGATCACGCCCAAGGACCGCCCGAA
>JBIHZT010000336.1:0-4931 GCA_044240265.1 Luteolibacter sp.
ACCAACGAGACGCGGAAGATCAACGGCACGCTCGCGGAAAACGGCTGCGGGAAGTTTTTCGACATCAATGATACGGCGTTGGCGTCCCTGAAGCAGATGGGTTTCACCCACATCTGGCTGACGGGAGTGCTCGAACAGGCTAGCGGCACCGCCTATCCGGGCAGGCCGGCGGATGATCCGGATATTTTGAAAGGCATCGCCGGCAGCCCGTACGCCATCAAGGACTACTTCGACGTGTGCCTGGACTACGCGCTGGATCCGGCGAACCGGTTGTTGGAATTCGAGGCTCTCGTTCATCGCTGCCACGCGCTCGGACTCAAGGTGATCATCGACTTCGTGCCGAACCACGTCGCCCGCTCGTATGCCTCGGACGTCATGCCGGACCTGTCATTCGGCGAGGGTGACAAGCGCGACGTGTTTTTCGACCGCGACAACCATTTCTACTATCTCGGCCCGGACGACGCCGGTGGCGGCCCGCCGCTCAAGCTGCCGACCGCCGGGATGCCGGGCTGCGACGGCAGCTTCAGCGGGGAGACGGACTTCGGCCGCATCACGGGGAACAACGTGGTTTCGTGGGCTCCTTCGATCAACGACTGGTATGAAACGGTGAAGCTGAACTACGGCCACGATTTCACCCAAGGCGGTGCGACTTCCGATCTTCCCGGCCCCGATGCGACGGTCTCCGAGGTTCCTAAAACCTGGCGCACGATGGATGCCATCCTCGCTTACTGGCAGAAGTTAGGCGTCAATGGATTCCGCGCCGACATGGCGCACATGGTGCCGATGGAATTCTGGCGCTGGGCGGTCAAGCGCGCCCGCGCCCGCCACGCGGATGTTTTCTTCTCCGCGGAGGCCTATGACAACGACCCTGCGAAGCTAACCAACGGGCATGTGCTCGACGAGCTGCTAGCCGCCGGTTTCGACGCGGTTTATGACGACCCGAGCTACGACGTGCTCGAAGGCATTTACGACTCCGGCAAGTGGGCGAACGACATTGATCCCCTGACTTTCACCGGCAAGCGCTTCCACCAGTCCCTGCGCTACGCGGAAAATCACGACGAAGTCCGCATCTCCAGTCCCAAGGAGTGGGGCGGGCTTGGCATGAAAGTCGGCCGCCCGGTGTCCGCCGTGCTCTTCGCGATGGGCCGGGGGCCGGTGATGCTCTACCACGGCCAGGAAGTCGGCGAACCCGCCGCGGGAGCCGCGGGCTTCGCCGGTGACAACGCGCGCACCACGATTTTCGACTACTGGTCGATGCCGGAGTTCACCAAGTGGGTGAACGGCGGCAAATACGACGGCGGCCGTCTCAGCGACGAGCAGCGGGAGTTGCGCGAGTGGTATGGCAGGCTCATCCGCGCGACCCAGTCGCCGGCATTCACCGCCGGCGAGTTTTACGGGCTGAACCACGCGAATATGGGGAACCCGGACTTCGGCCGGGTGGGGGATGAAACCGTTTCCGGCCACTGGCTCTACGCCTTCCTCCGCCACGATCCCAAGAGCGGCCAGTCCTTTTTCGTTGTCGCGAATTTCCACGGCTCCGAAACCCTGCGCGGCGTGCGGGTTCACATCCCTGACGATGCTTGGAAATTCATGGACCGCACCGGTCAAAGCACGTGGAAATTCACCAACCGTCTCGACGGCGGATGGTCCGGTCAGTCGGGCAAGGACGGGGTGACACTTCCCGAGATGGGGCCATGCAGCGCGATGATTCTGGAGATTTCCAGATAGAGTGTGTGCGTCCCGCCGCCATCAGAACAGGCAACGGTCGCTCATCCGGTTCAGCGAGACGCGGGCGAGCGGCAGTGCCTCGGAGAGCATGCCGAACAGGTGGCGTGAGGAGTCCGGGATCCCGGGGCGCGCCGCCGCGTTTTGATAGGCACGGCTGGCGAAGCTTTCGTAAAATCCAAGCCCGGGAGCGCCGCGGCGTTCCGCCCGGCGGTCGATGAATTCCGGATAAAGCCCGGTGAGAATGAGGAACTGATCACCTGCCGCGACTTCGAGGTGGAAGCGGAGGATGCCCTGCGCCGACTGGATGACGGACAGGAAATCCACCGCGTGCGTCACCCATGCGGGCATCGCCCCGGAGCGTGGATCCGGCCTGCCGGCGAGTTTATCCACCAGCACCCCGGCGACATAATCTGCAAGCTCCGGCGGGTCGATGCCGCCATCCAGAAAGGCATGCCGGACGAGCACGTAGAAATACAGCGACGGGGAAACCGGCAGTGCGACCGGGCTTTCCAAAAGCGCGCGATGAATTTCCTTCAGATCGAGGATCGCGGTGACGGCCTCGGGATCGGCCCAGAGTTTCGCCATCGCGGCGGTTCCGCCACCGGCACCCGTTAGCGACTCGATGAAAGCGAAATCCGCCTGCGTGATTCCCACCCGTGCCGAGGCCAGTCGATGCATCATGGAAATCACCGTCAGCAAAGCGCATGCCAGTGATCAAGTCGTCAAGCCTCCGCCAGCATCTCGCGGCTGATTCCCCGCAGCGCGAAGACTTTTACCAGCGTCTCTTCGATCAGATTGTTCGGGCACGACGCACCGGCGGTGATGCCCACCGTCACCGGGCGGTCGTCGGAGAACAACCGCGAGTAGTCCGAGGTCTTCTCCTCGCGGTGGTGCAGGTCGTAGTGGACGATTTCCTCCAGCGACTTGATGCACGACGCGCCGCGGATGAAAAACGTCGGCAATTCCGGCTCGGCGATTTCCACAAGGTGGGCGGTGTTCGAGCTGTTGTAGCCGCCAACGACCAGCAGCAGGTCCATCGGCTTGCGCAGCATTTCGAACAGCGCGTCCTGGCGTTCCTGAGTCGCGCCGCAAATCGTGTCGAACATCTGGAACGCGGTTTCGTCGCCGTCGCGGTCGATGATGGCTTTGCGCAGACGCCGCTGGATTTCCTCGGTCTCGCTTTTCAGCATCGTCGTCTGGTTGGCCACGCCGATTTTCTGAAGATGCAGATCCGGATCGAAGCCCGTGGAAAATTCTCCCTTGAAGCGCTCTTCGAACGCGGCCTTGTCGCCGCCGTTGCGGATGTAGTCGCAGACGTAGTCCACATCGGCCAGACTCAGCACCACGAGGTAATTTCCCTCGCCCGCCTCGCCAAGCGCGCGCGAGGCGGTGGCGCGGGTTTCCTCGTGGTTCGACTTGCCGTGGATGATCGAAGTGATTCCGTCCTTGGCGTAGCCGCGCACCCGGCGCCAGACTTTCATCACGTCGCCGCAGGTGGTGTCCACCACGTAGCAGCCGAGTTGCTCGACCTTGTTCATGAATTCGGTCGGCGCCCCGAAGGCCGGCACGATGACCACGTCGTCCTCCGTCAGATCGTCGTAGCCCTCGCTCATGTCCTGCCACGGCAGTGAAACGATGCCCATCTCGCGCAGATGGCGGTTCACGTCCGGGTTGTGGATGATTTCGCCGATGAGGAAAATCCGGTTTTCCGGAAACACCCGGCGGGACGCGTAGGCCAGGTCGATCGCGCGCTCCACGCCGTAGCAGAAACCGAATTGCTCGGCCAGCAGCACCGTGGTGTTTCCCAGCGAGATCTTGCCGCCGCGGTCGCGGAGTTTTTCCACGATCGTCGAGTGGAAGTGGATCGCCACCTCGGCGGCGACGCGTTCCATCACATCCGGGCGACGCACGTTCACCCGGGGTTTCTTCGCTTTGCTGGCCGCTTCGCTCATCTACCGGGGGATATAGTCCCGAATCCGGGCGCGACAAACTCATTTTTGATCACCACTTGCGCCGGGCGGATTTGGCATAAGGGGGCGGAGCGATTCACCGGCTCGTTTCATTTCTCATCGCATGCGGCGGCCTGCTGCACGCGGAGACGGTCCTTGTGACGGTGGGCGAAACCGGTTGCGTCGTCTGCCAGCAGGCGGTGAAAAGCCAGTGGGAGAAAATCCCCGGCGTGGTTCGGTCAGCATCCACGCCGCCGGGGCGGGGGATCCTCGGCGGTTCTACCGTGTCAGGGTGGAACCCTGGGAATATCATCAGGTTCGGAGCCGGGTTTCGGTCTCTTCGGGTAGCCGGAAAATTGTATTCGATCGGTTTACAGGGCGATTTCACGCAGATCTCCCCAAGTTATTCACATCGGATTTCCGAAACACTTGGGAACAAATTTGGATGCGCCCGATTCTCGAATGGTTCGCAAAGCTTCCCCAGTGAAAGTCCGGAAATCCATTGTGAACAACTTCCCAATAACACCGAGTAAGCGTCCAAGAATTTCGCAATACGCTTGTTTCCAGTCGATTGGGAATCGATCAGTCGTTTGAAGCTGCCAAATCAATGGTGATAAGTCCAATTGGACTTCCACCCGCATGATCCGGGAAGTGGCTTGCACTGTCAGATCGAACGGGGCCGTAAAGCCCGTAAAACCGGGTGATTCAGACGATTTCCCCAAGTTATTCACAATTGCGGGAGCGCCATGTGCCAAAGCTGGAGAAGTCATCATCGCCGGATCTGTTGCTAACAGTTCGGTGGCTGCCGATGAGGATTTCCTTCACGATTTGGCGAAGCAATTGCTTTTGACCGTACGTTGCCAATGCCCTACACGGCCGGCCGTCATTCACACGACACGATCATGTCCAAAGTTCCCACCATCATCTACACGAAGACCGACGAAGCCCCGGCGCTCGCCACTTACTCCTTCCTCCCCATCGTCCAGGCCTTCACCAAGCACTCCGGCATCACTGTGGAGACCCGCGACATCTCGCTCGCCGGCCGCATCATCGCCCAGTTCCCGGATTTCCTCACCGATGATCAGAAACTCCCGGACGCCCTCGCCGAACTCGGCGCACTGACTCTCCTGCCCGAGACCAACATCATCAAGCTCCCCAACGTCTCTGCCTCCGTTCCCCAGCTCAAGGCCGCCATCGCCGAGCTCCAGTCAAAGGGCTACGCGCTTCCGAATCTCCCGGAAACGGCCACCACCG
>JBIHZT010000018.1:0-15054 GCA_044240265.1 Luteolibacter sp.
TATTTGGCGAGGCCCTTGGAGTAGTCGCTCTTCGCGTCAGTGAGGACGGCGACCTTCTTCGCCTTCAGGGTTTTGTTGGCGAAGTTGGCCATCACGGTGCCTTGGAACGGATCGATGAAGCAGACGCGGAAAATGTAGTCGCCCACTTCGGTGACCTTTGGGTTGGTGGAGGCCGGGGAAATCATCGGGATCTTCGCCGCCTGGGCGATTGGCGCGGCTTCGAGCGAGCGGCTGGAAGCGACCTCGCCGAGGATGGCGACCACGCCGTCCCGAGAGATCAGCTTGTTGACGATGTTGGCGGGCTCGCCGGCCTTCGATTGATTGTCCTCGGTGAGGAGTTCGAATTTTTTGCCGAGCACGCCGCCGGCGGCGTTGATTTCCTCAATCGCGAGCTCGGTGCCTTCGTGCGAGGAAGTGCCGAATGTCGCTTCTTTCCCCGTCAGCGAGGCGAATTCACCGACCTTGATGGTGTCACCGCCTTCGGATTTGCAACTCGGGAGCGAAAACAAGCTAAGCAGCGAGGCGGCGGTGGCGAAAATCAGGTGGGAAGGTTTCATGCGGGAACAATTGGCGAGCGACGCGCGGAATTTAGGAAACCGCTCTACCAAGTGCAACAGCATATTGCATGCCTCGCCTACCCGCCCAAATAACTCATTTCCGCCTTCGGTCGCTCGACTTGGCCACGCTCTTCGGAATAGCGGTCCGCCCGCACCTGCCAGATGGACCGCACCGTTTCGGCGAGCACCGTGGATTCCGCCCCGCTGCGCAAAATCCCACGCAGGTCGTGGCCTTCCGCCGCGAACAGGCAGGTGAAAATCTTCCCGTCCGCCGACAGCCGCAGGCGTTGGCAGTCGCGGCAGAACGGCTTGGTCACCGAGCGGATCAGCCCGATCTCCCACGCCCCGTCGCCGTGACTCCAGTGCGCAGCGACTTCTCCGCGATACGCAGGATCCCGCGGGACGAGCGGAAATTCCGAGGCGAGGATGGATAGAATTTCATCGCCTGAGACCACTTCGTCGAGTTTCCAGCCATTCGTCTCACCGACGTCCATGTATTCAATATAGCGCAGATCCACGCCGGTGGATTTCGCCCAACGGGCGAGCGGCAGGATCTCGCACTCGTTCACGCCGCGCTGGATCACCGCGTTCACCTTCACCGGCAGGCCGAATGCCTGGGCGGAGCTGATTCCGGCGAGCACGCGCTCCACCTTGGCTCCGACGCCGTTCATTTTCGCGAAAATTGCGGGATCGAGCGCGTCGAGACTCACGGTCGCCCGGCTTAAGCCGGCGAGGGCCAAGGCTTCCGCATGGTGCGCCAGCAGGACGCCGTTGGTCGTGATGGCAATATCCTTCACGCCTTCCACCGCCGCCAGCATCGCCACCAGATCTTCAAGCCCACGCCGCAGCAGTGGCTCGCCGCCGGTCAGCCGGATTTTCCCGATCCCCAGCGGAACCAGTGACCGGACAAGGGACAAGATTTCCTCGAAAGTCAGCAACTCCTCCCGCTCCATGAACGCGTAGCCCGCTCCGAAAACCTCCACCGGCATGCAGTAGCGGCAGCGGAAATTGCAACGGTCCGTCACGGAAATCCGCAAATCCCGCAATCCACGGCCTAAAAGATCATTCACCATCGCCATCTCACTCAGCATGAAGCATACCCGGCCGGTCGCAAATCCGAATGAACTCCGTCTGTGAATAAGGCGCTGATCCGCCGATCAATCAGAAGCGATGGACGAAGTGGCCCGGTGCTGGAAACGGTTGAAGTTCACGGCAAGATTCGAAAAACTCCAGCGCCCTCGCTCATACGCCCCCCCCTGAGATCTTTTATACTCCAGAGTTCACCCGCCGCTGGCGTTCCATGCCCACACAGTCTCCAAGCCACATCCTTGCGTTTTTCAGTGAAACTCTCCCTCGCCGCAGCAAACGCCTCATTCACAATCGCCTTGCTCCCGATCACCGCCCCGTCCGCAAAATACATCACCCGGCATCGCATCAATCGCAGCCAGCTGCAAATCCGGCAAAATCGTTCCATGATCCTCAGTCTCCAACCCCTCCGCCGCATTCATCGGCGGCCTCACCACTTCCTTTGTCTCCTCCGCCCGCTCTTCCTTCCCAGCGCCAACCCCAATCACCGGAACACAGATCTCCAGACTCATCCGCGAAAGGAAGGCCAAAGGAACTCCAGCCCGCGTCTCAGACCGCCTCAACTCAGCATCGCCGAAAACGAAACGCCAGCCCACCACCCGGAAAATACAGTGGCAAATCGCCGGTCGTCATTGTGAATTACAAATTCCCGCTTCCACACCGGCTACCGGATTCAAAACCACCCCCTCAGGCGCGCGACAGCCAATACGTGATAGGGCGCTGAGGGTTTGAGCTCCTATGGCAAAAGTGTTGCACGGAAGAACTTTCTGGGGGTCGTGGGAGAATCGTAATCAATCCAAGTCCAAGGGGTGCTGAGTAGATCCACCGTCGTCACTTGTGTCCACGGGCCGTTCAAATCCGTGGCGGATTCCAAGCAATACCGCCCTGCAGCGCTGGGAACAATGGTGATTCCCACATACTGTGTTGCCGTGAGCATGTAGGAGCCCGAGCCGTTGTAGGCATCCGTCAGCCAATTTCCCGCACCGGGCCGGCCGTAGATTCCCATGTCATTCACCGATGTGCCTTTTGATGGCGGGAAGGTTGTGTCCACATACGCGCCGTCGGAACTACCGGCGTCAACGCAGGGTGAATTGTTTGCCAGCGTGTAGTTGATGGTTTCCGCGAAAAGAGGATCCTCGAAAATGTTGTAGGCGAGATCACACCCGGAACCCCGGCTGTTGGTGCCGCTGATCGTGCCGTAAACTCCAGCCGGATAGCCGACGAAGTCCGTGATGTTGTTGAAGAAGCAGTTGTAGGCCACCTGGTCGGCGAACGAAGACCCAGAAGTCGGTCGTTGAACCGCCGTAGTGCATTGTCTGAACACGTTGTTGAATGATTTGGGTTGGGATATTGCGGGATACAATCCGACGCTATAGGTGATGGCACTACCTGTTATCATGTCGAAAACGCGGTTTGTGATCTCTGGATTCACTGCTCCGCGGCCATACGCAGCAGTTGTAGAGTATCGTGTTCCATCTGCGACGAAGGAACACCCATTGAGTGAGCTAATAAAGCGGCAGTTCTTAATTTGGGGGCTGAGGATTGGACTGTATGTTGTAAGACCTGATTAATTGGCGTAGTAGCTGCCGTGAGCTAGCCCGGAGATTCCGGAACTTTGGCAGTTGGCGAAGACGCAGTTCAGAATCTGCGTGGTCATCGAAACGCTTCCAGCCACCGAACCGTTGATCATCAGGTACAAGGCGTTCGTCGCGTCACTGATGGTGCAATTGATAAATTGCTGCTGGCATTCGCTCCATAGGCAACCGAAATCGTGTCCCAGTAGAGCGCGGCATTCGCTCCTCGAATAATGATTCTTTCCGCCGCCGTTCCGATCGCGGAAATGGTGCCAAGCACATCCATTCTCAAGCCGTGACCGATAATCACCGTGACGCCCGGTTGAATGGTCAGTGTTTGATCACCGGCCACGGTGAGGTTGCCGGTGACGACATAAGGACTGCCGGTCTTGGCCCAATTCCCCAAGACAGCGCCCGAAACAAAAGTGGACGCGTGGCTTTGGGCCATTAGCGCCAAGAGGCACGTGAGCGCTACAGCGTGCAAGCTACAAGTCCGGCCCAGCGAGGAAGCGAGGAAGCGTTCATGGTGGTGGATATGGGGTGGTGATTTCGAGTGATACTGAGGGTCGAGATCTCGTGATGAATGGTGGGGTCCGCCTCTTTTCGCGAACATACAAAGAAGCCGAAGAAGAATGGTCAAGATTTGAGGTAGTGATCTGATGATAGGCCCTTTGAAAAGCAAAATATGCGCAGCCAACACAGAACGGAAGCGGTGACACAGGGGCGGGACTTCCCATAACTGCCCGCGCCGCGAGGCTCCGGACCCGCCTGCGAAAGGAAAGCCAAAGGGGACGAGGCGGACGCCGCTTGGCTTTGGCGCCTCTTTCGCTTGCGAGTCTGGAGACTCGCGGTCCGGCGGATCCTCAGACCGCCTCAACTCAGCATCGATTCCAGCTCGTCCATGCTCCAGCCTGCGGCGTCGCCGACACCGTTCTCGTCGATGGCGGAGGCCAACTCGCGTTTCCTGGCTTGGAGGCGGACCACTTTTTCTTCGACGGTGCCACGGGTGAGCAGGCGGTAAACCGTCACCGGCCGCGTCTGGCCGATGCGGTGGGCACGGTCGGTCGCTTGGGCTTCCGCCGCCGGATTCCACCATGGATCGAAATGAACAACGGTGTCGGCGGCGGTCAGGTTGAGACCGTAGCCACCCGCTTTGAGGCTGATCAAAAACACCGGCGGGCCGTCCGGCTGCTGGAACTTATCCACAAGTTGTTGGCGGTTCCGGGTCTGTCCATCGAGCCGCAAGCTGCCCCAACCGCGCTCGGAAACGCATTTTTCGATTTCCTGCAACTGCGTCTGGAATTGACTGAAAATCAGCATCCGGTGGTTTCCACTCACCGCCTCCTCGATCAGTTCCAACAGGCGGTGCAACTTGGCCGAGCGGCGGGCGACCAGCAGTTGATTGAACCGCTCGTTCTTGAGCAGCGCGAGGTCGCAGCAAGTCTGCCGCAGTCGAAGAAGCGCGGTGAGCATTTGCATGCGGGCCGCGCCCTTGTTGCCGGAATCGGCGATGGCATCCACCCGCTTGCGGCCTTCCACGAGCAGCTCTTTGTAAACCGCCTGCTGGTCCGGACTGAGATCGCAGAACTCGTCGATGAACAGCTTGGACGGCAATTCGGGGGCCACCTGTTCCTTGGTCCGACGAAGAAGGAAGGGTGAAATTTTCAAGCGCAGCCGCTCGATCACCGCGCCGGCGGATTCACCGATGGCGAGCGGTTGCTCATATCGTTCCTTGAATTCCTCGCGGCCACCCAGCCAGCCTGGCTGGATGAAGCGGAAAATCGACCAGAGATCCTTGACTCCGTTTTCGATGGGGGTGCCAGTCAGTGCGACGCGGCAGGTGGCGCGCAGTTTAGCGAGTGCCTTGGCGTGATCGGTATCCGGATTCCGCATCAGGCTGGCCTCATCCACGACGACGGCGCGGTAGTCGCGTTTGAGGTGATACGCCAAATCCCGGGCGAGCGTGCCGTAGCTGGTGAGAATGACATCGCCGGGCTGAACCTTCTCCCGTTCCGCATCCCGGCTTGCCCCGTGGAGAATCCGCACCTGCCGGGCCGGGGCGAAGCGGGCGAATTCGGCCCGCCAGTTGCCGAGCAGCGAAGCGGTGGCCACCACCATCACAACTCCGGAATCGGTGCCGGACTGCGATAGCAAGCGCTCAATTAAAGCGATTGTTTGGACCGTCTTCCCAAGTCCCATATCGTCAGCCAAGAGAGCCCCGCCGAAGCGCTGGACACGGTCGAACATCCAGCCCGCACCGAGGGCTTGATACGGACGTAGCTCGGCTTGTAAAGTGGCGGGCGAATCGAATGTGAATGAAATTTCTTGCTCACTGCCAGTATTTGACTTGTCGATTTTATTCCGAATTTCCCGGATGAGCTCTCCGGAGCGGGCTGAGGCCACGAAACGACCGTTTTCCTGACGCAAATCGAGATCCGAGAACAATGGATCAATGAGATTGGCGATGTCGTCCGAGATAACCAACCGACGTCCGCCAGCAGAGGCACCACTCCCCTTTCCCGCCCTCAAAAGTCGTCGCACTTCGGCCGCCGGAATCGAGGCCCCATCACTCGTTTGAAATGAAAGATCGAAGCTCAGCCAGTCCTCGCCGGAGCCGATGATGTCGATTTTCGGCGAGACCACGGCGACTTGTTTCTGGACGTGGCCGAAGCGCTCGCCCTCGATCACGATCCACTCCTTGCGCAGGATCGGCAGCGACTGGGTGAGAAAGTCGAGGACCGCGGACTCGCCCTTCATCACCCAGCGCCCGCTTGAAAAGTTCTCCACCTCGAAGCCCGCCCGCATCAGTCGCGAGGCGGCTTTTTCTTCCTTCGCCAAATCCCGGACCTCGCAGTGAGCGCCGGCCAGGCGAGGCAGACCATCGACTTTTCCCAGCCCGGGCGGAACCGGCGCAGCGGAGCCGTAGCGAACGCTGAGCTGGGCCTCCAAATGTTGGAGCGAGCCCTCCAGCGAGAGCTCGAAGGACGCCGGAGCCGGGATGAAATGGAGCTTTTCCAGCCAGGAGTCCTCTGGAAAATGCAGCCATTCCTGCCACGAATCGAGATGATTGAAAAACCGGAGTGTCGGGATCTCAACGGATTTCCCCTGCGCCAGCTCGGCCAAGGCCGCCGTAAGTTCCGCCGGAATTTTTCCTTCGCCCACCCGAACGACTGAGTCCTCACCGATCTGCCAAAAGGAGCCGCCGATTTCGACCCATGGGCCGGATTCGGGATCGGGGACGAGCAGGATCAAGTCCTGCAGGTGCTCCGCCTTGCTGAGTTGGAGTCGCTCGCCGGAGCGAATCTGGATCAACAAGCGGTCCTTGCCCGCCGCCAAGCGCGGATGCTCGGCGATGGATTCCAAAAATGCCGGGACCCGTGGTCCATCGAGATTGAGACTGAGGATCTCCTTGCGGGCGACGCCCTCCTTGGCGAGCCACGCGCACAGGCGGTCGTCGGCAGGGGAAGTCTCACTGCCGGACGCGACGGCCAGAGTCGCGGCGAATTTCCCGCGCTGCAAGGCGTCACGCCAGTTGAGCGGCAGCAGGACCTGCCACGGGACCGACACAACTGGCTGAGCCACAGCCTTCGAAGCGATCGCTTGAATGGCTTGCTTGGGAATAGTTTTACCAAGCGAGGCGAGCCCGGTCGCGACGGCATGACAGCACACCGAGCCGCTGCGCTGGTTGTCCGCGCAAGGGCAGCGGGTATCGAGATCGGTGGCGGATTTCACCGTGACGCTGACTTTCATCAGGCGTTTCCCCACTTTGACCATACCCTGCCAACCGGTCGCCCCAGTCTGAACTTCCGCGACCATGCCACTCTCAAAAAGCGATTTCCCCTCCTTGAATGCCTGCCACGAGGCCGCTTTCCGCAATGTTTCTTCCGTCCACCCGCTCATTGGCGGCGGAGTGTTTGCGGATCCCGGCCAAGGTCAAGGAATGGCCATCGGGCCGGACTCTATTTGGTGAATCTGCCAGCAAGCGACGTTCCTTGATCCACGAGCAGATCGAGATAGGACACTCGAACGGTCAAGGTGTAGGAAGACGCCAGCTCGTTCTCGCCGGGCATCACTGAATTTTCCGCGACGACCTGAGGCTCCTCGACGGGATTTGGGAAATTCCGTGCCATTTGGAGCCGGGCCTTCGTATCCTGTTGCAGGCGGTAACCGCTCCAACCGAGGTAGCTGGTGCCGACAAGGCCGAGGATCATGGCGCAGTTTTTCAACTGAGCCCACGTGGGCGATTGACGCTTCTTCGCCTGGCTGGCTGGCACTGGCCGAGGGGGCGTCTGACGCGGACCGCCGATGGGTGGTCGCTGCAAGATGGCGGGTTGGCGGGCTTGTGACGTTTGCCAGCGGGTCAGGTGCCCGGCTAACGAAAGGGCGTCCGGGGTTCTCGATGCCGGATCGGCTTGAGTGGCGTCGAGGCAAATCGCAGCAAGTCCGGGATCAGAAATATAAGCTTCCAAAGCCCCCTCACTGGCGCCGGGGATGCCGGTGAGAAGCTCTCGAAGGACCACTCCCATGGAGAACACGTCGGACCGCGGGTCTCCCGATTCAGGGTTTTCGATAATCTCCGGAGCCATGTATTCCGAGGTGCCGGTGGCGAATCCTTCGGCGTGGCTGCGGCAACAACGCGCCAGGCCGAAATCGCCGATCTTTGGCTCGCACTTCGGTGTCAGAAGAATGTTGGCGGGCTTGATGTCACGGTGAATGATTCCATCTGCGTGGGCGTGGGCGAGGCCATGGCAGGCGGCAATGACGATTTCGACAGCCTGCACGGGGTCGATGGCCTTCCCGTGGGCGGAGTGGTAGAGCGAATTTCCCGGGACATACTCCATCGCGAGATAGAGCAATCCGTCGATTTCACCGAAATCGTAAACTTTGATCAGGTTGGCGTGGGTAAGGCGTGCCATCGCTTTAGCCTGGGCTTCGAAGGCGTTGCGGAAGTGTGGATCGCCTCCCAGATCGCGCGGCAGCACCTTGATCGCAACATCGCGGTCGAGCGAGATATGGCGGGCCTTGTAAACCGCGCCCATGCCGTCTCGAGCGATCAAACAATCGAACCCGTAGGCTGGCAACAACCCGGCCAGCGAGCCAAAGTCTTCGGCTTCAGAGAGGAGAGGTGACATGATCGTTTCGATAAATTTTACTAAATAAGATTTATTTTCAGGAAATCTTGAATGTCTATTTGTAAAGCAGCGCACCTGCTCGGGCCATTACGCGATCACGCAGCATCGCGCCGAACCGCAGGGCAAACGGGATCGAGCCCTTCCCGCGGGCAACCGGCCGCAGAGACCGCGCCAAGTTCATAAAACCACGATGAAAAAATTCCAAGAAACCGCCGTGGCAGGTGCTAATAATCCGGGCGGGGTTATGGAGCTGATTGCTCAGCGGTTCACGAAATCCCCCTTGATCTCACTCCAGATGTAAACCGCGTCACCGGCCCGTTCCGGGCGGGATTCCCACATGAACCAACCGAGGGACCCGTTCCAGAAAAGGTCGTAAAAAACGAGTCGGCGCGATTGCGAGGAACCGTCTCTCACCGCATGGATGGCGGCGACACGACGGACATGTTTGACCTCGAATCCCTCGCCGCATCGCGCGGAGCCATCGACGATGAAGGCGATTTCGATGGTGTTCGGGAGAATGTTCGCCTTCAGAGAAATCAGTCGGACCGCCTCCTTGGGAGCAAGGTCGGCGGTGGGTTCCGCTGCGAATCCGGTGACCGAGATCAACGACCAAGCTCCGATGATCGAAAGAAGGAATTTGCTCATGTCCGTGAAACGCGCCGAACGTTTTTTCCATTCGACGCATTTCCGGTCAGAGCTCTCCTTCGATCAAATCATCGAGCGTCTGGCGCTTGCGGATGACCGTAGCAGTCGCGCCTTCTACGAGGATCTCGGCAGGCAGCGGGCGCGAGTTGTAGTTCGAGGCCATGGCGAAGCCGTAGGCCCCGGCGGACATCAGCGCGACGCAATCGCCAGGATGGAAGTCCGGAAGGTCGCGGTCCTGGCAGAAAAAATCGCCGCTCTCGCAGATCGGACCGACGACATCGACTTTGACGAGCTCCTTCGAGGACGGCTTGGCGAGCGGGATGATTTCGTGGTGGCCTTCATAAAGCGCGGGACGGATGAGGTCATTCATGCCGGCATCGACGATCTTGAAGGTCTTGGCGGAGCCTTTTTTCTCGTAGAGGCACTTGGTGATGAGGACGCCGGCGTTGCCGACGATGTAGCGGCCGGGCTCCAGCAGGATTTTCAGACCAAGGTCCTTCAACCGCGGGACGAGCTCCTTGCCGTAGCGCTCGATGGTGAGCGGACGCTCCTCCACGGGCTGCCTTTCCCACCAGTTGATGCTGCCGGATTCGAGGCAATGCTTGTAAATAATGCCGATGCCGCCGCCGATGGACCAGAACTCGATGCCATGCTTTTCCTTCAGCGAGGTGACCAGGGGAATGACTTTTTCCACCGCCTCGATGAACGGCGCGATGGAGGTAAGCTGCGAACCGATGTGCATCTGGAGACCGCGCAGCTTGATGTGGGGAAGCTCCTTGGCCGCGCGCTCATAGAGATCGGCAATGGCAGTGAAATCGACGCCGAACTTGTTCTCGGACTTGCCGGTGGAAATGTATTTGTGGGTGTGGGCGTCCACGTTCGGATTCACCCGCACGGCGGCCGGGGCGGTCATTCCGAGCTCGCCGGCGACCTCATTCAAGTAGCGGAGTTCCTCCTCGCTCTCGACATTGAAGGAGTAGATCCCCTTTTCGAGCGCATACACGATCTCATCGCGGGTCTTGCCGACACCGGCGAAGGTGCAGTGCGCCGGATCGCCGCCCGCCTTGATGACACGGAAAAGTTCGCCTCCGGAAACGATGTCGAAGCCCGCGCCGTGGGTGGCGAGAAGGCGGAGGACGGAGAGATTGGAATTCGCCTTCACGGCGTAGGCGACCTCGTGATCGACTCCATTCATCGCAGCGTCCAAGCGGGTGAAATGATCGAGAATCGTGGCGGCGGAATAGACGTAGAGTGGCGTGCCGTTTTCGGCGGCAAGTGCCGAAAGATCAACGTCTTCGCAGAATAGAGAACCGTTTTTGTAGGAGAAACCGTGCATTGCGCGCCGGAATTAGCGGCGAATCCGGCGCGGGTAAAGCGAAGAACCATACGGACAGCGAGTTGGACGGTCCGGTCCCACTTGCCTGGCGCGTCAGAACAGGCGGGAACGCCTGTATCACGTGAGGTCGATACCCACCAGATCACGGTCCTCACGGGCGGATTCCAGGAACGACTCGTCCATCGTGATCGCCTGCCGCAAGTGGCTGCGAGCACGCGGCCCCTCGCCCAGCGTCCACAGATAACAGGCAAGATTGTAATGGAATACGGCCATTTCAAACAAGGTCTTCGGCCCGCGCAGCAGTTGATTGCAGGCGGCCAGCGTGTCGCCCGTCTCATGGAGACAGTAGGCGGCGCGCAGGAAAAACTCCGGCTCGTCCTCGGCCTTCAAACAGAGCAAACGCGCCGTTTCCGAGGCGGCGTTCCACTGCTCGCGCTCCATCTGCGCGGCTAGTTTCAGCTCGAGTGGCGCGCGTAACCGTTGGGCTTCCGCAGGCAGCGACTGGAGTTCATACAACGCCTCGTCCGCGAGACCTAGCTCCAACCATCCAGCCGCCGCACGTAACGTTTTTGTCACCACCATCCGCGCGACCATAGGACAAGCGGGCCCGGGTGGCAATCGTTCAGGTTTGAAAAATCGTCCTGTGGCGGGTTTCGCGCCAGACCTCGCTCCATTTCCAAAGAAAAAAGAGACTTGCCCAAAATGATCCATCGGCGTATTCAATCTCCCTAGACGCAGCCACTGTGTTGGAAGAATTGATTTCTCCCCCATATTGGCGCGACGATCACCGGCACCCGCCGCTCAATGATTTCACTGGAACGATACGATTTGAATCCCACGGCCGATCTCTTGGATCGGTTCCGACCCGCTGTCTCCGATTTATGATCCGGCGCTTGGTCCATCGTTCCGCACCCTTCTTCGCACCGATATCGTGCGGCGGCACTGTCCGTCCGTGCAGCGGCGTGTCGCACCCATCCACTGGAGGACAAAACCATCGCTAAGCCACAAAGAGATCCAAACAGGGGTCGTTACCGCGATATGACGCGGATCAACGACCGAATCCGTGCCCCGAAAGTTCGTGTCGTCATGGCCACCGGCGAGCAGCTGGGCGTCATGAGTTCACGCGAAGCACTCGCCAAAGCCCAATCGCTCGGTCTCGACCTCGTCGAGATCGCCGGCCAAGTGGACCCTCCGGTCTGCAAGATCGTCGATTACGGGAAATACAAATACGAGCAGGCCAAGCTGAAGAAGCAGAAGTCGAAAAGCGCCACCCGCATGAAGGAAGTGAAATTCCGCGTGGGCACCGGCCAGCACGACTACAACATCAAGCTCGGCCGCGCCGAGGGCTTCCTCGACACCAATCACAAGTGCCGCTTCGTCCTGCAGTTCCGCGGTCGCGAAAACGCCCACAAGGACCTCGGCTTCGTAGTGCTCAACCGCATCATCGAGGATCTCAAGTCCATGGCGCAGGTCGATCAGGCACCGCGCCTGAACGGCCGCGCCGTCGCCATGATCCTGTCTCCCCTTCCAGCCCACCAGCGCAAGCGCAGGTTCCACTTGTTCCACGGCGAACTGATGGAAGAGGACGACTTCGAGACCGACGAGCCTCAGGAAGATGAAATTCCGGACGATGATCTCGTGCCGGATGAAGTTTCCGATGACGCCCCTGCGGACGAAGAAACCGAAGACGCGTCCAAGGCTTGATTGAATCACGGGCCGTGGCGGTTTCCAACCGCCACGGCCTGATGCTTCTTACAGCCTGGCTGTTGGAAGCCAACGCAACGATTTCCATGCTCTATCTCTTCGACATCGACGGCACGCTGGTCGATACCGGCGGCGCGGGAATGGCGGCTTTGCAAGAAGCCACCCGCGAGATTTTCGGCCACGAGGGGCCGGCGCTTGACCTCGCCGGCAGCACCGACTTGGGAATCATCGCGAACATCCACCACCACTTCGAGGTCGAGCACACTCGCGAGCGGTTCCACGCCTACCTCGAAATCTACCTCGCGCGGCTAGATTGGAATCTCGCCCATGGTGGCTTTCCAGGCCGGGTCCACGATGGCGTTCCTAAACTCCTCGCCGAGCTGGCGGAAAATCCGGACGCGACCGTCGGTCTGCTCACCGGCAACACCGCCGGCGGCGCGGCTGCGAAAATGCGCCATTTCGGGTTGGCGGATCATTTCCCATTCGGCGCTTACGGTTGCGATCATGCAGACCGCAACCGCCTCGGACCCATCGCCTTGGAACGCGCCTCCGCTCACGCGGGAAAATCATTCAGCGCAAGCGAGACCTGGGTCATTGGCGACACGCCTAAGGACATCGCCTGCGCCCATGCCATCGGTGCCCGCTGCCTGGCCGTCGCCACGGGCGGCTTTACCGCTGCGCAACTGACCGCATACGGCGCGGACAAAGTCGTGGAAACGCTCGAGCCAACGCCTAGCTGGAGCTGAGACGGCCTTGCTCACCGAGCAAGCCAGCCGGCACCACCATCAGGCAATCGGCAGGATTTGAAAAAGTAGCCTCACTAGGGCTCGAACCTAGAATAACGGAATCAAAATCCGGGGTGTTACCATTACACTATGAGGCTTTTCTGCCTGCGGCGGGCGGAACCTAAACCGGCTTCCACGGGTTTGGCAACAGGGAAAATCAATCAAAGCGTGGAGATTTTCACGGCTTTTTCGATCATCGCCTCCGCCATGTCGAAATCTACCGCAGTGCGGGCGTGGATCCGGCAAACCGGCTGGCCGGCGTGGATCCTTTCGCCGGTTTTCACGATCCGGTCGAATCCCACCGCGAAATCCACGCCATCGGTCGCCTTCGCCCGACCCGCACCGAGTTGCAGCGCCGCTTGCCCGACTCGGCCGGCATCCACATTTGAAACGACACCGCCCGAGGACGCGATCACTTCGCGGATGATCGGTGCCTTGTGAATCTCCGCCATGCGGGGCAAATCCGCCGGATTCCCGCCTTGCGCGGCCACAAGCTGGCTGAATCGACGGCGGGCGGTGCCGTCGTCCAAGTGTCGCTCCAGTTCGGCGCGCGACACTCCGGCGATGGTTTCCGCCAGATCCAGCACGATGTGCCGCAGATCCGCCGGGCCGCCGCCTTCCAGGGTTTCAAGTGACTCGATGACTTCCAGCGAATTTCCAACAGCCCGCCCCAACGGCTCGTGCATCGGATTCAAAACCGCATGGACCTCCACGCCCATTTCCTTGCCCACGGCGATCATGCTGGCGGCGAGCGCTTCGGCGTCCTGCTTGGTCTGCATGAAGGCACCACTGCCGTACTTCACATCCAGCACGAGGCGATCGAGCGATTCCGCAAGTTTTTTGGACATGATGGAGGCGGTGATCAGCGCGATGGATGGCACGGTGCCGGTCACGTCGCGCAGTGCGTAAAGTTTTTTGTCCGCCGGGCAGAAGCGGTCGGTCTGGCCCATCATCACGACACCGATTTGTCTGAGCTGGACCACCGCCTGATCGAGTCCGAGATGGACGTTGAAGCCGGGGATGGATTCGAGTTTGTCGAGCGTGCCACCGGTGATGCCCAGTCCCCTGCCGGAAACCATCGGCACCCAGCAGCCGGTGCAGGCCACCAGCGGCGCGAGGATCAGCGAGACCTTGTCGCCGATGCCACCGGTCGAGTGTTTGTCCACCACCGGCGGGTGCCCGGTCGGATAGATAAAACAATCACCGCTCTCCATCATCGCGCGGGTCAGCGCGGCGGTTTCCACCGGCGTCATCCCTTTGAAAAACACCGCCATCGCGAAGGCGGACATCTGATAGTCCGGCACCTCGCCCGTGGTGTACCCCTCGATGAGTCTGCCGATCTCCTTGGGAGTGAGTTCGTGGCCCTCCCGCTTGCGGGAAATCAATGTGGGGATGTGCATGACGTTTTCACTACAGGCTATTCTCCATTTCCGCGAGTGCGCTTTTGCGGAAGGGAAGCGGCGACCAGTTCGAAGAAGTGATCTCGACGAGGAAAATCAAGGCAACCTCTACCGCCTGCTCAAGGAATCGCAGATCAGCTACATCAGCGTGGGCCACCGCACGACCTTGATCCAGTATCACAACCGGTTGCTGACACTGGACCGCTCGGGGAGCTGGGAGATTGAGGCGGCGGGGATATCATGAAATCCAGCGGCCGCATCATCCTGACCGCAGGAAACTTCATCAACACCGCGCTCGCCAGAGCTTGTTTGCAAACCCGGTTTTTTCGCCGTCACTTGTCCGACGCTTTTTCAATCTGGGCGAGGAGTTCTTCCTTGGTAGGGGCGGTGGCGTGGGTGACGAAAAAGGCGGTCACCGCATTGGCGATGACGAGACGTTCTTTGAGCGGCAGATCCCCGAGGGATGCGCAGAGGAAGCCGCCGTTGAAGCTGTCTCCTGCACCTGCTAGGCGGAGGACATTGGTTTGGCGGTCTTGGATTGCGTAAGCTTCACCTTCGGTTGCGTTGGATGCGGCTGCAAACTCCGGTGTATGAACCACCAGCTCATCGAAGCCGATCTTTTCACGGACGACGGTTAACGCGGCGGCGATCGCCGCCGGTGTTAGTTCCGGGCGCTCGACTCCAACCCTTGAACACAATTCCAACACCTCATGTTCGTTCAGGCTGAACGTCATGGGGATCTTCTTGTTGTATGACTTGATCAGCTCCAGGCTTTTGATGAACGACTCGCTGGACTTTTTCTTGATGTCGGCGAAGTCAAAGAACATCCGGCGTG
>JBIHZT010000338.1:0-4926 GCA_044240265.1 Luteolibacter sp.
GCCGTGATGACGACGGCGTGTCCGCGGCTGGCGAGACGGCGCTCGACGAGCTCCAACAGACCGTTAGCTCCTTCCAGCGAGAACGGCACCTCGGGGATGAGCACGGCGTTCGCCTCGCCGGTGGCCAGCGCGGCGGAGCAGGCGATAAACCCGGAATCACGCCCCATCAGCTTTACCAATCCCACCCCGTTGCGCGCGCCGCGCGCCTCGGTATGCGCGGCGGTCACCGCGTGAAAGGCCGCCGCGAAGGCGGTCTGATAGCCGAAGCTCCGGTCCATGAACATCAGGTCGTTGTCGATCGTCTTGGGCACGCCGACGATGGCAATCCGCCCGCCCCGCCGCTGGACCTCCTCGTAAATGTCGTGCGCCCCGCGTTGCGAACCGTCACCGCCGATGACAAACAGGATGTTCACCCCTAACGCCTCCAGCCGGTTGACCATCACCTTGGTATCCTTCCGCCCGCGCGACGAACCGAGGAACGAGCCGCCGAAGTAGGGAATATTCCTCACCTCCTCGGGCGTCAACTCGATGGGCTTGTGTCCATACGCCGGATCCAGCCCCTCATAGCCGAACTGGATGCCGAGAATCCGGCGGACGCCATAGACATAGTAAGCCTGCATGACGATGGCGCGGATCACGTCATTGATGCCGGGGCAAAGACCGCCGCAGGTGACGATGGCGCAACAGGTGTCCGCCGGGTTGAAGAAAATCTCGTGCCGCGGTCCTGCGAGCTCGAGGGTCGGGGGATCACCACCGCCCTGCATCGCGGCGGTGACGGATTTGAAGTGGTCGTCGAGCAGGATGCGGTCACCGTCCGAATGCCAACCCGAGCCTTCCGCGGCGAAGTCGCGCTTCCAACCGGGTGACGGGATCGCCCGCGGGCCAAGATTCGTGATGCTCAGATCTTCAAGCGTAGCTGAAAATGGATTCATAAGGCAAAGGACGGGATGGATCCGGCCCTGGGAAACGCTAAGCCTGATCCGCCAGTGCGGAAACCCCAATTGCTTGCGGATTCTTAGCAAATCCTGCGCATCCCTCGCGCCGGAACCCACCGCTCCCGGCGGAGTCAGAACGGGCTGAAAACGGAACTGCCCACCGTCGGGAACAACTCCTTGTTGGAGGCCTCCATCAATTGCTCCGACCATTCGTCGATCAATTCCTGATTGGCCAGGGTGAAGGTGCCCTTGTCGAATTTTGCGATCTTGGAAATCGTCGCCCGGCGGTCCGCGGCGATCGCCACGTATTTGCCGGTGGCGGCGTCCTTCACCCGCGCCTCGAAGGCCATGCTCCCCACGCCCGCCGGCGGGCGGCCGAAATTGACCTCCGTCAGGGCGACTTCCAGAATCAGGGTGCCGGGCTGCGAGGTGCTGTCGGTGATGTAGTAGCTGCAAACCGGCGAGGAAAACGCCTTTTTCAACGAGGTCGTCCAGTAGCGGGCCAGCACGCCGCATTGTTTCACGTAGTGTTTCCGGTCCGGCATGAACTCACTGACGCTGTCGCCCCATTGCTCCGCGCGCAGCCACTTGGTGGTGACCGGACGGACCACGATGTTCTTATAGTGGACCGTGTCGGCGGTCGGCGATCGCCAGGAATGGTCGAAAGGAAGCCGGGACTTCCTGCCGGTCGTGTCCGCGCCGGTGGCAGCAAGGAAGGGACTGG
The DNA here is from genome assembly GCA_044240265.1 of Luteolibacter sp. GTDB lineage: Bacteria > Verrucomicrobiota > Verrucomicrobiia > Verrucomicrobiales > Akkermansiaceae > Luteolibacter. Next base: position 1,660 of record JBIHZT010000338.1, read on the forward strand.
TCGGCGCGGGCGTGGCGATTTTCCCGACGGTGCATCCGGTGAGCCCCAGGACAATGACGGCGGCGGCGGTGCGCAGGATTAACATGCGTGAGTCATCGTTGGAAGCCGCGCTACCGGCAAGACTATTCAAAATAACCCCTACTTCGCCGGCCCAAACCCCGGGCGCCCCTTGCGGATGAGCGCGGAAAAATCCGGAGAATCGTTCGCGGCGCGCGCGGCGGTGTTGATCAGCGCCCGCTCCTTGAGCTCCGCGAAGGGCAGGCCGTCGGTCAGGATCGTCTTGCGCTCATACATGAGCTCGTCGCCCTTGCCATTGACCAGGAGCCGCCAATCCCAGGGCATCCGCTCGGTTGCCGGATGCTGGCTGCGGATGCCCGTCGTGCAGTTGGTGGTGATCGCGTTATACCAGCGCGGGGTTTCATTGAGGCCGTTGATCGAGCGGATGTATTCGAGGAAGCGCTGGCGCGTCTGCGTGAGACCGGCCGCAGTCCGATAGAGATAGGCGTCCTCGCCCTGCCGGTAGTTCGTGCGGACGCGGACGACGTCTCGCTCATCCGCGGCGATGAAAATCAAATCGTATTGCCGATAGAGTCCACCGATCGCCGAGTAACTCTGCCCGACCTTCTTCCGCGTCTCGATGGAAAAACAAACCGGCGGCGCGTCCGCGAACTGGAAGCTTACGATCGGATGCGCCATCCAGGGAGAACCCCAGTAGTTGACAAACAGATCAATGTGGGTGAGCTGCGACAGCCGCACCTTGCGGGTCTCCCAGACCGCGGTGTAATCGGCATCCGTCCGATAGACACAGTTCCGCACGTTGTGGATGGTGACCTCGTCGCCATTGATCTCCGCCCATGGCTTCCGCGCCACGTCCGCCTGCCAGTTGCCGTCGTTGCTTGGCTTGAGCGTGAGCCACCATGCCAGGACCATGACGAACCAGGCGGCGACCACTCCCACTCTGCCCCACCAGGGCTTGACGAACACCGCCGCCAGCAGGACCGCCCCGGCCAGGCCCCAGGCGAGTCCCCGGGACGGGCCGTCGAAATACAAAGCTCCGAACGTCCACGCAAACACCGGGAGGCAGGCGAGGAACAACAGGAACAAGACGGGAAAACGCAGCAATTTCATCGATCGGAGAATGACGGGATGCGACGGAGGGTCAAGGTGTTGGCTAGATCAAGATGATTTCCGGGGCCTTCCAGAACCTCACGTGATGCCGCCCCCACCGACTGTGATACCATTTCCTGAAAATAAAGTGACTTTCCGGTTCTATGAATGAAGAAAAAGATTTACCGCAAAGCCGCAGAGGTCGTTGTCCAGAGCGAGCGTAGCGACACGATCAGGATAGCGTTCGAGTTGTTTGGATCCGGGCTTCGGCTTGTTGTAGCCAGCCTCCTCCACGCCCAGACTCGCCAGCGTGGACGGCAGCTTCACCAACCGCTTGAAAAGCCGGCCCACCCAGCCATTCGAGGACCATCGCCCGGGATCCCACGCCGCGTCGCCGGCGGCAGCGCTTACCGGACCACTACATAGACCGTGGCGCCCTGATACATCACCGGGCGATAATAGATACCGCCGACAAACATGCAGTTATAACCGCCATAATAGACGGGGCGGTAGCCGACGGGCACCGTCCGGATGTAGCCGGCGGGAAGCGGGGCGGCCACGGGGCGCGCCGCGACGACGCCTCCATTCGGCCCCACGGCGGCCACGCCGCCGTAGGCTCCACGCGCGACAGCGCCGTTAGGACCAGCGGCCACGGCTCCGCCGTAGCGGTTGGCGGCGGCCACATTGCCATTCGGCCCCTGGGCCACCGCTCCGCGCGGCCCCACGTAGGCGGACCCGCCGCCCGAGCCGTGATAGACGGTTCCGCGCCCGGCGCTGGAAGCACTGACTCCGTAAACGCGCGCGTCAGCGTGCGGGACGGTGAGGATCAAGGCCGCGCAGGCGAGAAGCGCGCGGGATGGGATGAGCATGGTTTTCATCGGCTGAGTTGGGAGTTGGGTGTTAGCGTTTGGCGGTGGATTGCATTTTGTCCGTGGTCCACATTTCGATTTTCTGCGAGCCCTTCGGCGGCGTGAAGGTGAATTCCGAGGCGCTCACCGGCGCGGCGAGATTCCACTTCGAAAAGGACACCCGCACCTGCGGGTCCCCCGGGCGGTGGAAGGTCGCCGTCAGTTGATAGGGCAGCTGGTCGTTCACGCCGAGCCACAGCTCCGCGTAGGCCTCCTTGCCATTCAGCGCGATGCGGTGACACTCCACCCCGAACAGGCCCAGAAAGCCCGCCCTCGTCTTCCCGCGGCCGAGATAGGTGATGGTCTTCGCATTCCGCTTCAAGTCCTTGTACGGATCGCTCAACGCGAATTCCGCGAGCGGCGGGGTGAATCCGTAATGCTTGTCCAACCGCTCCACCAGGCCGTCGATCGACGTCCGCATGGGCACCACCGAATAGCAGTTAGTCCTCTCGTCGAGCAGCGTCAGCCGGGTCCCGTCCGCGACGATGCGCCGCGTGCCGTGTGCGCCCTTGGAAATCGCCGCCAGTTTGTTCGGGCGCTGGACGGCGGCGGAGACCTTCGCCTTTTCCTGAACGTTCCTTCCTTCCAGCAGCGCGGCGTCGATCTCGCGCGTCGCCTCCACGCTGAAGCTCTTGGCGGCGGCGAGCTTCGACGACATCTGCCGGAGCAACTGGTCCGCGTTCGGTTCCGCCGCCAGGGCTGGCAGGAACAAGGCGGCGAACAGACCGAGAGTCATGACTGAATGATATCGTGGTGGTTTCATAGTGGGGTCGAACTGGGACTTGGTGCTTTTTCGGAAAATGAATGGCTCTAGGACGCTTTGCCGATTCAAGGACAATCATGGCCTGCGTAAAGCTTCTTTTTCACGGAGCGACACATGCCTTATGTGACAAGAAGTAGCGAAATTCCTCACGCGACCAAAAAGCCCCCCCCTCTCGTGGCGACAGCAACTGTCGCCACTCCTTGTTTTTCACGCTGAGCTGCCAGGGTGACGAGCAGGATTCCTCCGAGTTCGAAAAGCCGGTTGATGGCTGCGGCGAGGAAATAGGCGGCGGCGGTGAGCCAGCCCAAGAAGGTGGGATCGCCGATTTCCAGCTCCCAGCGGAATTCCCTAAGTATCTCCATGCGGGTTCTTCACGAAGGCGGCAGCTTGGATTCTAGGGAAGGATCATGAAAACGCCGCCCTGGCTGGCCCAATCCGCCACGGAAACAGGCACCCAACGGCGCTCGAAGCGGGCACCCCAGGAATCAC
>JBIHZT010000339.1:0-4910 GCA_044240265.1 Luteolibacter sp.
TCCACGCGGGCTTCCGAGTTCGCGGCGATCTCGACGGTCTGCGGCGCGCCGTCGATGGCTTCGAGGTTGTTGCCATCGAGTTCGAGTGAAACTTTGACCGTCTTCGGCGAATCGTGGTCATTCTGCACCACCGCGCTGAAGATCGATTCATCGCGCTCTACCAGAAACCGTGGTGCTTGCAGGCGGACGAGCAATTCCTTGGACGTGATGATTTCCGCACTGCCTTCACCGACCTGCGTGTCCTTGCCCAGCACCCAGACGCGGGCTTTCCAGGTGGTGAGATTGTCCGGGAACTCCAGCGGAATCTCGGCGCGGCCATCCGCATCGGTCTGGATCGAGCCAGACCATTTCAAGAGGTCAGCGAAATCCCTGCGGACGAGAATCGGATTGGCGGCGGGCGCGGCTTCGCCAGCCATCTTGTCTTCCATGGCCGCCGGGGCGGCCATCGCCATGGGAGCCGCGCCAAAGGCATCGCTTTCCATCATCTTGGACATCGCACCGGCGCGGTTACCGCCACCAATGCCTTTTCCGCCCCAGCGTAACCCTTCGTCTCCGAAGCGTCCGAGCGATTGCATGCCGACCGTCTTCGGCCGGAGCAGATTTCCGGGGGAATTCGGAACGGAATCAGTACGACCGCCTGGATAGAAATTATTTTTCCACGTCCAGAAATTCTCATGAATCATGCCGACATTGGAGCCGCCGGTGATCGCTTCGAGCGACTTGTCATAAATCGATAGAACGGCGACGCCTGTCACCGGCTTCCCCTCGGCATCGCGCAAAGTCACGCGCAGGCTGGAATTCTCGCGCGGTTTCACCCGGTCTTTCGCGGGTTCGAGCGTGACCTCGATCAACTTGCTAGCCGGCGGCAGCAAAATTTGCCGGACGGCGGTATGCACGTCCGCATTGAAGACCGTGATGCCTTCGATAAACATGTTCGGCATGTCCCGCAGATCGAGCGGGACATCGACTTCCAGGCTCTTGCCATCGAGCTTGATCCGACGGGCCTCGCGACCGGCGGAGCCTGCGATGTGGAGGAAGAGCCAGACGTTGGCGTTCGCCTTGTCGCTGTTCACGCGGAGTTTCACCGTCTCGCCGGGCGAATAGGTCGCCTTGTCCGCCACCAGTTCGAGCGGGCCGAAACGCCAGTCCGCCGGATCAGCGCGGCCGGGAGCCTGTACGTTGAGAATCGTCGCGCCTTCCGCTGGATCGCTGTCCTTATACGAGAGAATCGCCGCCAACCGATACTGACCTGTAATAGGCGCAGCGAAACGTTGTTTCACCTCGCCCTGCGCGTCGGTCACTACCGGGAATGACTGGATTTCCTTCTCCTCGACGCGGCCATTTTCACCGCTGGTTAGTTTAAAAATGACAAGTTTTCCTTTCGCGCCAACGACCGGTTTCCCCGCCAACGTCGCGGCGGAAATCGTCGCCTCCACCTGCTCCCCGGCGCGGGCATATCCGCGGTCCGTCCACACCACGACTTCAAACGGCTTGCGCGCGGCGATGACCGAACCGGTGCCGCGCTCCTGGCGGCGCGAGGCATCCACCACGCGGGCCTCGATGGTGTATTTCGCATCCATGTCGCCCTGCACCAACTTGGCGGGTGCGGTGTCGATTTCGATCTTCGCGGTGCCGTCGGGACCGATGGGCACATTGCGCTTCAGCACCAGTTCATCCGGCGTCCAGCGGTTCCCCTGCCACCACGGCGGATGCGGCGGGATGCAGCCCCAGTTTTTCCAACCGGGGTGCCACGACGCCTCGCTGCCGCTCCACCATGCGCCGGGGCCATACAGCCAGTCCCAGCGCCAGACCGGAAACCAGCGTTCACTGATGGAACTCCGCTTCACGATGATTTCGACGTTGGCGCTGCGCACCGGAGAGCCGTGGAAATACATCGCCTTGACGGTCGCCGTGAACTTGTCACCGAGCTTCACCGGCTCGTCTGGCGCTTCGACTTTCACCTCGTATTCCGGCTTGCGGTATTCCTCGACGCGCAGGCTAACGGAGGCTGAAATCCGGTCGCCGATTTGGAAAATAGCGCTCCAGTTTCCGAGCACGGCGTCCTTGGGAATGATCACTTCGCTTTCCACGGAACCTAACGAATCGGTCTTGAGATTCTCGATTTTCATCGCCTCCTCGCCCCGTCCGTTGGTGAGGATGAGTCTGCCGGATTGATTGGCCCATCTCGATTCATCCGGCTCGAAATAACCGAGATTGCGGAAATAGAACTTCAAGTGCGCGGTGTCGCCAGGCTTGTAAAGCGGCCGGTCCGAGATGCCGTAGGTGAGATCGCGGTTGGCGTTTTCCAGTTGGGGAACTTCGATCTGATAGGGCTGGAATCCGAAAAACGCGGCGGCACGGCCGTCTTTGCGGGCGATGGCGAGCCATTGGAATTCGTTGTCCCAATCGCCGGGCTTGAGCAGGGTTTTCCCGTCTTCATCCGTCGTGCGGTCAAACTCACGGGTGCGGATATCCATCCGCCGCCCGAGAGGAGTTTTCCGTTCCAGATAGATCGTCCGATAGCCGAAGTACTCGATTTGGGAGCCCGCCACCGGCGCGCCGCTCGCGGCATCGGCCACCCACCACTGTTTTTTGCCGCCCACGTCGTTCTGGACGAGCACGGAATCGACGATCCAGACGAGCGTGTAAAATTCGTTACCGCCATCCATCTTCCCGCTGATCCACCACGCACCGGCCTTGTCGAGCGGCACCACGATGTCGGCGCGGGTGTCGCGGTGTTTTGCATTGGGCGTGAGTTGGGTTTCCCAAGTGGTCGCGGATTTACCGATGTATTTCGAGCTGTCGGACTTGATGAGGCGGCTGGCGATCTGCGAGGGATTCACGCGCTCGTCGAGCTGGCCCGGATTGCTTTTCAGATAGTCGATGGTGTCCTTGAGCACGGCCTCCATATCCACCGGCGCGGCGGAGAGACTGATGTTAGCCGCATTTCGGAACACCAGCGGCAGCTTCGGTTTCACGCCGGCGGCCACGGTCGCGGCGGGCTCGAAGCGGCCCCAGTTGCCGGTGATTTGCTTGAGGAGTTTTCCCCGCGAGTCGTTGGTGCCGGGGCCATGTTTCGCGATGGTTTGTTCCAACACCTCGCGGGCCTTGTCGTATTGGCGGCGGTTGAGGAAAATATCCACAAGCGCATCCCCCGCCGTCGCACCGACCAGGCGGTTTTCAAGAATCGAGCGATAGAGTGCGATGAAATGTTGATCCGCAGGCAGCTCGAATCGGCGCACGCCGTCGGAGGTTTTTGCGAGGCATTCATCCTCGGCGAGCGTGTCCATTTCGAGAATTCCCTTCGCGCTATCAGGATCCTGCTGGCGCCACCAACCGTAAGACGAAAGTGTTTCCGTGCCGAATTGGGAGCGCGAGAACCGCGCCCGTTCGGATATCATCACCGCCGCCATATCCGCTTCCGGGCTCAACCGGGCTTGCTCCGCCAGCGCGAGACGCCAACGCTGGCCGTCGTTTTTTGCCGCTTCCCACGCTGCGGGAATTTCGTAAAGCACCGGCCCGTCCTTCGCCCATGGCGCTCCCTCCGTGTCACCTTCCGGACCGGGCTCGCTCCACTCTGGCAGGACTTCCAGTGGCGTGAGCGTTTGCAATTTCCACGCAGGGTTCTGCATGAAGAGCTCCGCCATTTCCCGCCATGCCAGAATTCCCTCAGCCGCGGATGCGGACTGCGTCACCGCCGCCCGCAGCAATTGGAGCGCACGGACATGGTCCCGATAGTCCGTATTCACCATTTGCCCCGCAGTCGCGGTCACATCCTCGTCGCCGCGGAATCCTCCCCTGCCACCGCCAGCAGTTCGCTCGAACTCCCCGGCGATGATCCGCCCGGCATGCGGCGCGCGCCGATAGACTTCCGCCGCCGAGGTGAGCAATGACGCATTGTCCGGCTGGGCGGAAACCGCGCGCTCCACCAGTCCATCGAACTCCACCCACGCTTGCAGCCGACCCAAGGCCTCCGTCGCGCGTGCGAGATCCGACCCGGATCCAGTGTCGGAAACGGGCATCAGTTTTTCCTCATAAAATTTCACCGCGTCGCGCCACATCCCGCGCTCCGCGAGTTTGTCGCGCTCCTTGCGAAGGGCGTCCGGGTCTTGAGCCATCAGCTTGAGGGGGGTGAAAAACGCGACGAGACAGATCCAGGAGAGGATTTTCATAACAAAGACCATGACACGCCAAACGCCGGATCCTTAGAAGAAATATTTCAGCGTAAATTTCCGCACTGGCGGAATGAATTCCGCGGTCCAGTTTACGCCATGACACCGACCCAGGAACAACGGCTCGCGACGCGGCAACATCCGCCGGGATTTCCGGTGATGCGGCAGCGCTGGGCCGGGCTGTTATTTCTTCACTGGCCGGTGGATCCCGCGCTGATCGCGGCGCGGCTGCCGGCGGGGCTGCATGTCGATACTTACGACGGGAAGGCGTGGCTCGGGGTGGTGCCGTTTTTCATGGAACGCGTGCGCCCGGTCGGGCTGCCGCCGGTGCCGTGGCTGTCGTGGTTCCATGAGCTGAACGTGCGGACCTACGTTCACGACGCGCAGGGAAATCCCGGTGTCTGGTTTTTCTCGCTGGATTGTAACCAGCCCATCGCCGTGGAAATCGCCCGCCACGCGTTCCATCTGCCTTACGAACATGCGGCGATGTGGAGCGAAAAAACCGGCGGCCGCATCGGTTATTCCAGCCGCAGGAAATCTGCCGGCGCGCTGGATGCGGAGTTCGAATACGCGACTCCAGAAGTGACCAGGCCCGCCGCTGTCGGCTCGCTGGAGTGGTTCCTTGTCGAGCGCTATCTTTTGTTTTCCTCGAACCCGGCGGGAGAACTTTTTTGCGGCCGCGTCCATCACACGCCCTATCAGATCGCGACCGCCGACTGCACCCGCTGGTCCACGGAG
>JBIHZT010000340.1:0-4903 GCA_044240265.1 Luteolibacter sp.
AAACCGGCGCCGTCACCGTGCGGGTGGACCCGTCGGGAAGCCTACGGCTCGAAGGCTTCGTGGACAAGTCGGTCATCGAGCTCAAGCCCCGGTGAGCGGCTTCCGGCACCTCAGCCGGAACATCGATTTGCCCTCGGCCTCCCATTGTTGTTGGAAATCCGTTTTCGGATAGAAAAACGAATCCTCGGTCCACTCCAGCAGCTCGAATTTCCCGAACGCGGCGACTTTCTCCACCGCCCACTGGAAATATTCCTCGTGATCCGTCATGAAAAGGAACTCGCCGCCCGGCACCAGCACCCGGCGGACCGCTTCCAGAAACTCCGCCTGCACCAGCCGCCGCCGGTTGTGGCGCAGCTTCGGCCAAGGATCCGGACATAGCAGGTGCAGTCGCGAAACCCCCTCGTCCGGCAGCAGCCACTCGACCACGTAGCGGCTGTCGAGCCGCAGGACGCGCGCGTTCTCCAGTCGCCGTCGCGTGCTTTTTTTACAAACCTTCCGCACCCGTCCGAGCAGGCGCTCGACTCCCAGAAAGTCCCGCTCCGGGAACTCCCGCGCCATTTCCATCAGGAAAGTGCCGTCGCCGCAGCCAAGATCGACCTCCAGCGGTCTGCCGCCCCGGCAGATCTCGTCCCGCCCGAGCTGCCGGAAATAATCCTCCGGCACGAATTCCCCCACCATCGCCGGGCGCGGAAGAACATTGAATGGCTGCGTCGCAATCACCGGCGGATAAAAAAGCCCGCAGCGCGCGGTGGCGAGTGCGGAATCGCCCGGGAGAAAATTCCGTTCGTGACTCGCCGCCACCTGCTCCATAAATCCGCCACGTGTCCGACACCGAATCCACTAACCATCGTTTTGGCGGCATTGCGCGGCTTTACGGCCAGGCGGCGCTGGACCGGTTCCTCACCTCGCGCGTCGCGGTGATCGGAGTCGGCGGCGTCGGCTCTTGGGCGGTGGAATCACTGGCCCGCTCCGGCATCGGCCACCTGACCCTCGTGGACCTCGATGAAATCTGCATCACCAACGTGAACCGCCAGCTCCACGCGATGGACGGACAAATCGGCCGCCAGAAGACCGACGCCATGGCCGACCGCGCGCTCGCCATCCACCCCGGCTGCGACATCCAGATCGTGCCCAAGTTTTTCAACGAAAAATCCGCCGCGGAAATCCTCGACGCCGGGTTCGACGCGGTCATCGACGCCATCGACTACGCCCGCCACAAGTCCCTGCTCATCGCCGAGTGCCACAAGCGCGGCATCTACGCCGTCACCTGCGGCGGCGCGGGCGGACGGCGCGATCCCACACGCATCCGGGTGACCGATCTCGCCTACAGCGGCATGGATCCGCTGCTGCTGCAACTCCGCCGGGGGCTGCGCAATGACTTCGGATTTCCTAAAAACACCCGCGGCCAGGAGCCCATCCTATTTGGCATCGACGCGGTTTATTCCGATGAGGCTCCGTGGTATTCCCATTGCGACGGCACGGTTTCCAAGGATGCCCCGGAGGAAATCTCGCTGCGGCTGAATTGTGCGTCCGGTTTCGGCTCGGCCGCCCATCTCATTGCCAGCTTCGGCCTGATCGCCGCCGGGCGGGTCTTGGAAAAACTCGCCGCCCGGGCATGAAAAAAGCGGCCCGAAGGCCGCTTGATTCGAAAATCGGGATGAACGCCGGATTACAGACCTTTCTTCGAAAGGCGGGTGCCAGCGGTCGCGCCTTGGCGGGCCTTGAACTTCGGATTGGACTTACAGATGACGTAAACCGTTCCTTTGCGTTTCACCACTTGGCAATCAGCGTGACGGCGTTTGGCGGAGGCGAGAGATGAGAGAACTTTCATGGCTTGAGATGGTTAAAAAGAATGGGGCACACGCCGCCGGGGGGCGAAAACTACTCACCACCCCCACCTTGTAAAGCCATTTTTCAGCCGAAATACTGATTTCGCCCCGCCCACGTGCCAAATTCCACGCTCGACCTCTTCTCCTCCATCGCTTATTCGATGCTCCAGTGAAAAACTCACTCACCAACCATCTGGACCTCCCTCCCGCCCCGCCTGCCGCCCGGCGCTGGTCTCTGCCCGAGGTGCGCATCGTCGTGATCTACTTCATCCTCGCCAGCACTTGGATCATCGCCTCCGACCGACTGCTCTCCGGTACCGCCGCCGACCATGTGAAAACAGGTCTCATCCAGACGGTCAAAGGACTCAATTTCGTCATCACCACCGCGATCCTGTTGTTTTTCGTGCTCCGGCACGCCTATAGCGGATGGCGGCTTGCGGAACAACAACGGCTGGCCGGTGTCGATCATGCCCGGGAACGGTTCCGCAGCCTTTCCTCGCACATTCAGACGCTGCGGGAAAACGACCGCGCCGAGATCGCCCGCGAGATCCACGACGAGCTCGGGCAGTTGCTCACCGGCATCCAGATGCAACTCCGCTTGATCGAAGACCGGTTGTCCGACCGCGAAGACCGCACCTTGAACCCGTTGATCGACAAGCTCGTGGAAGCTTCCGAGCTGGTCGATACCACCATCAACTCGGTGCAGCGCATTGCCGCAGGCCTGCGTCCAAGCGCCTTGGACAACCTCGGACTCGCGACCGCATTGACCGGCGAGGCCGAAGAATTTGCCGAGCGCACCGGCATCAAGTGCAATGTCGAAGTCTCGGAGATCCCACAAAACCTCCCGCCGGAAGTCACCACCACCGCCTTCCGCATTTTCCAGGAATCCCTCACCAACGTCGCCCGCCATGCAGAGGCCACTCGGATCGACGCCAGCCTCTCCGTGAGTGCCGGCGTGCTTAAACTCACCGTCACCGACAATGGTATCGGCATCGATCCCTCCGTCATCGAGGACCCTCAATCGCTCGGCTTGATCGGCATGCTCGAGCGGGCGGCCAACGTCGGCGGCCTGGTGGTTTTCAAGCACCTTCCTGAAAATGGGACTTCCGTCACCCTGACGATTCCACTATCCAGTGCCCAGCCCGCAAACAGACTGCCACTGTCTGCCACGAATCCATGAAAGTTCTCATCATCGACGACCACGCCATCGTCAGGCGGGGAATGATTTCCCTACTGCAAGAACACTTCAAGGACGTGGAGGTGGGCGAGGCGTGCGATGCCAAGTCCGGCCTGGAGGCGGTGACCCGGGAATCCTGGGACCTCGCGATCGTGGACATCACCATGCCCGGCCGCAACGGGCTCGAACTGATCCAGGACATCAAACTCGAAAAACCGGCATTGCCCGTCCTGATCATCAGCAGCCACCCTGAGAAAGACTACGCCCTCCGCTCGCTGAAACTCGGAGCCGCAGGCTATGTCTCCAAACAAAGTGCTGCGGATGTGCTGGTCACCGCCGTCCAGCGCGTGATTTCCGGCCGCCGCTACATCAGCCCCGCGCTTGCCGAACAACTTGCCGGCGCACTCGCTGGCGAAGCCTCCGGAACCTCCCATGAAACCCTCTCCAACCGGGAGCTCCAAGTGCTCCGGCTCATCGCCCTTGGCAAAACCATCAAGGAAATCAGCGCCGACCTCGCGTTGAGCGCCAAGACCGTGGCCACCTACCGCAGCCGGATCGCGGAAAAAATGGGCCTCTCGTCGAATGTGGAACTCACCCGCTACGCAATGCAGCACCAACTGGTCGAGTGACTATCCGGAACACCGTTTTGTAGTCAAAATGACCGACAAACGAAGTCTCATTTTTCTTACACGAAATAGAGTATAAATCCACTGTTTTTCGCCCGCATATCGACAATACTGATCCTGTTGATCGTGAGATCACTGATCTTTGCACGAGTTCCGTAAGTGAGGGTTACGGTAAGGCAAAATAAGGAACGCCGTCTTTCCGGGGGGGAGGGCGGCGTTCTGCTTTTAGAAGCAGGACTTCGCGGCCAGCTGTAATCCCCCGTCCGATTTCCCGAGATTCACTCTGGCGTTCCGCCAAAGGCCATTTAGTGTTCGCCTGAACTTATGGAATTTGATTCGAAACTCGCAATCCTCGCCGACGCCGCGAAATACGACGCGTCCTGCGCCAGCTCGGGAGCGGTCCGCGGAAATTCGCTCGACGGAAAAGGCGTGGGTTCCACCGGCGGCGCGGGCATCTGCCACAGCTACGCGCCGGACGGCCGCTGCATTTCCCTGCTCAAGCTGCTGCTCACGAACCTCTGCATTTACGACTGCCACTACTGCATCAACCGCCGGTCCAGCAACGTCCGCCGCGCGGCGTTCACCGCTGAGGAGGTCGTCAAACTCACGCTGGATTTCTACAAACGAAATTACATCGAAGGCCTGTTCCTCAGCTCCGGCATCATCCGGAACGCGGATTACACCATGGAGCAGGTCATCGCCGTCGCCCGCACACTGCGGGAAGTTCACGATTTCCGCGGCTACATCCATTTGAAAACCATTCCGGAAGCATCGCCGGAGTTGATCGAAATCGCCGCGCGCTACGCCGACCGGATCAGCATCAATCTGGAGCTGCCGACGCAGAAATCCCTCGATGTGCTAGCTCCGGAAAAAAGCATCGTCCGCACCCAGCACGCGATGGGACGCATCCGCAACAAACTCGACGAAGCGCACGACCGAAGGAAAAACGGCGACAAAAAAGTCCGCCACGCCACCGGACAGAGCACCCAGGTCATCGTCGGCGCGGACTCTTCCACCGATGCGGATTTCCTCGCACGGTCGGACGATCTCTACGGGAATTTCAAAATGCGCCGTGTGTATTATTCCGCGTTCAGCCCGATTCCCGAGCCGTCGAGTTTGCTGCCGCTCAAGGCGCCGCCACTGCTCCGCGAGCACCGGCTCTATCAGGCGGACTGGCTGATGCGGTTCTACGGCTTCAAGACTTCGGAAATCCTCTCACCCGAAACGCCGAACCTTGACCTGGAGCTCGACCCGAAACTCGCGTGGGCGCT
>JBIHZT010000341.1:0-4902 GCA_044240265.1 Luteolibacter sp.
CGTCTCCCAGGTCAAGATCGTGCCCCAGGTCGAGGAGATGCTCGACGGTGTCGGGGCGAAGCCGGATGGCATGACCGCCATTTCCTTCAAGGTCAGTCATTTCACCCAAGCCACGTGGCCGGTGTTCGTCTCCGTCGCCGTTGGCATCGCTCTCACCATCGCCCGTTCCGCCAAGGTGCGTAACCTGCTGCTCGGATTTGTCATGTCGAAATGGCGGTTGATGCGTTTGTTGGTCATGAGCCTCCGGCAGGTCACGTTTCTTTCGACCGTCCAGTTGCTTCACTCCAACGGCATCAACCTCGCCAAGTCCATCCGCGTCTCGGCGAACAGCGTCAAAAACACGCCCTTTTACGAAGAGCTGCGAACTGCCGCGGACAAGTATGAAAACTCCGGCGTCCCGCTTTCCACCGCCTTCGCCAAATACACTTCCGTGGACGCGCAGGTGACCCACATGTTGTCCATCGGTGAGAAATCCGCCTCGCTGGACGCGCAGTTGGGCATGCTTTGCGAGATGTACGAGGAGGATTTGCAGAACCACATGTCAACTTTCGCCGCCACTGTCAGCTTCATCGTCCTGCTCATCGCCGTCGGGCTGATCGCGGCGGTCTTCGTCGGGACCTTCCTGCCGATCTTCCTGATGGGTCCGAAGATGATGCAGTCGGCGGGATAACCCCAAAATTCAAAGGCCATGCAACTGACGCGCTTCGACCGATGGTTACGTGAAAAATACGTGTATGAGACCCATATCCACACGCTGCGTCCTCCTGAATTCGTGCCGAAAGGCGTCCGCACGGTGGAAATCCCCGATGTCCCGGGGAAGCGTTACAAGCACTTGTACGTGGCTCCCAGCAGCAAGCTGGCCGACGAGTTGATCGATGTGCTGAAGGCGGACAGCCAGATGTACACCACCCAGATCATTGACCGCAAAAACTGGTATGTGCCTTTCATCGCGCCGAAAAACAAGTCGGTCACCTGGTGGCTGATCTCGACCGTGGTCATCATCATCTCGGTCTTCACGGCGTTGATTTATCTCAAGGGACTCACCGAAGACCCCGAGTTTCGGAAAAATTTCATGGAAGCCGTGAAACTCTTCAAAAACGGATGATTCCAACTTCCGGCTTTTCAAGAATATCAGAATAAGTCAAACAATCATCGTCATGACAATCCCGCGTTCATCCCCCCTCCTGAGCAAAGCGTTCACGCTTTTGGAGATGTCCATCGTGATCATGGTGATGCTTGCACTCGTCAGCATGGGATTCATTTCGTCCAAAAAAACGAACGAGTGGAAGCTCGGCAGAACGGCCGCCGAGGCGCTGCGCTCGGTGTGGACCGCGCAGCGCATGTACCTTGCGGACAATCCGACCGCCACCGTCTCGGCGCTCACCAACGCGGATCTCATCCCCTATTTGCCGAACAGTGCGGCGGCAATCCCCACCGTCAAATCGTTGACCGGAACGACCCTCACGATTTTGGTGAACCGCATTCCCCCCGTCGTCAATGCAGGCTCGGGGATCCCCTACGACCCCTCGTCCACCACCACGGATCTTCTTTGGGATGTCGGTCAACCATGATTCGTTTTCTTCCATTCCTGGCGGGTATCGCGCTTTCCACGGTGGCAGCCGCCTCCGAGTTCAAACATGTCGGCGATTTCCTGCTGCAAGCCCATTTCAAGATCACCGGCCAACAGGTGACGCCCATTCCCATGAAGCCCCTCGCCTTCAGCGTCTTCACTGACGGCGTGCGCATCCGGGTCTCGGCGGAAGGTGACGCGGATTCCCACAGCACCTTCGAAATCTACCGCTCCGACGGTATCGGGCGTCAGCGGCAGGGTGCCGGCGCGCTTGAAGTCATCCCCGGTCTCCAGGCGACGAGCAATGTGGGCGGCGCGCTCCGCCACCTGCGCCTTTCCCGCGAAGCCATGACCATCACCACCTTTCCCGGGGTCTCGGATCAAACCATCGTCAGCCATGCGGTCGCCGCCGAACCTAAATCTGAAACCGCGCGCGTTGCGGATCAAAATCCAGTCAAACCATGAAACCTCTTCCCGCCCAGAACTCGGTGGTCACCCGGGTGGCCGACAGCGCGATGCCCTCGATCCCGACGGTGCTGCCTGCTCCGCCCGTTTCCTATTCCACCGCGAACCGCCGCGCCACCGCATGTTCCGCGCAGCGTGTCTATCCCTGGCTGCTCTTCATGAGTACCGCCGTCGCCGGAGCTTTCTGCCTGCTATACATCACGAAGCCATTCATCCAAGCCTCGCAAACCACCAGCCCGGCCTTTGTCACACCTGCGTTGGTTTCCAAGTCCACCACCACACCGCCCGCCAAATCCGGCCTGATGCCGGACAAGGACCGCCTGCCCGGGGAAAAGCCCGCCGTCGGTTCCGCGACTTCCGCCAGCCTTCATGCGGGAGCGGCCACCGCCGCGTTCGAGCACACCAATCTGCGCATCCAGCACGTCCTCACCGCCGAATCACCGGGCGGACATCTTTCCAAGATCGACCTCGACGTGCCCGTCCTCTATCAGAGCAGGAACCTCCGCTGGACTCCCGCGGAAGTCGCCGCCGCCCGCGAGCTTCTCATCCGCCTCGCCGACTATCAGGAAAAATCCCGCTCGCTCCGCCTTGAAGGCGCGGAACTGCTGGATGCCTGGAACCGCCTGGTCGAGCAATCCATCCCCGCCGCCGGCCTCCGGGCTGACAGCCCGACACTTCCGACCAACCAACAGGACGCGGCCGACGCCCCGCGCCCCGCCGGCCTCGACACCACCGAGCTGATCCAAATCCAACCCGCCGGAAAATGAACCCTCGCCTCGTCATCACCGCCCTTACGCTCCTCGCCTCGCCATTGGCCGCTGCCCAGAATGTCAGCGAGGATCCCGCGCCGGATCCCGTCCTTGACGCGATCCAGGATTTCAGCAAGCGCGACCAAGAAGCACCCGCCGAGTCCACAACCGCGCCCGTGAAGACCGAGAGCGCGACTACCGAGCCCGCCGTCCCCGTGCTGGTCACCGGCAAGCCGCCGGAGGAGGCCGCCGCAGCAGTTCCCGCCCCCATCCAGCAGGACGCGGTGGCCACCGCTCCCGACGAAGTCGCTCCGGAACCCGAAAACGGACTGACCGTCCGCATCGAGAAATTACAAACGGGGCAGGGATCCGCGGATCCTTCCAAGGTGAAACTGCTGGCACCTTTTCCCGCGAAACCCCTCGCACCGGCACCTCCCGGCTGGCGTCTCGACACCTCCGATGGCGCGCCGGCGTTCACCCGCGAGGTGGAATTGTCCCCGGGATCGAAAATCACACTCAACATCCGGCCCCACGTCCTCGTCCCGGATGCGAACGGGACGAATGTCTTCACCATCGCGGAACCCGGCTACGACAGCTCGCTCGGCTACCAACAAAACTCCACCGTCGGCGCCATCCTCTCGAATTCCATCCGCCAACTCGATGAGGAATCCAAACAACTCGGCACCGCCATCGAGAATCTCCAGCAACTGCTCGTCTCCCTGCCGAAGCCCGAACCCCAAGCGGTCGAAACCGCTGCGAAACCGCCCACCAGCCGCAAAAAATGAAACCTTCAACCGTTCCCATGATCTGCGGCCTTGCCCTGGCCGCGATGTCCGCCGCCGGCTTCAGCCATTGGTGGTCCGTCCAGTCGTTCGTTTCCGCAGTGGATACCGGCATTCCCCTGGCGTCACCGCCCGCGCCCGCGCCCGCGCCCGCGCCAAAACCCGCCGACCTGCCGCCTGCCAAAGCCGCGGTGACCGCTCCCGTCGCCCAAACGCCCGGGAAACCCACCGGACCGGACGCAGGCTCTCAGAAAAAATTCTATGAAGCGCTGCTGGCGAGAATGGAAAGCCTCCAGAATCAGAACCGCGACCTGATGGACCAGATGGCCGAAACCAACCGCGACGTGATGAAGCTCGAGTTCCGGGTGGACACCCACTCGGAGTCCTTCCGCCCCATGCCCGTGAGCGAAGAACGGGCCACCAGCTTCGAGGATGGCCCCGGCGTGCTGCCGCCACGAGCCGAGCCGGTTTTCCTGCCATCCGGCGAATAATGTGATACAGGTGATCCCGCCTGTTTTTCACTCTGCCGAATCGCGATGAATACCTCCCCCGGCCCATCCGTCACACGCCGCATGTCCGCCCGCCGCAGGTTGATTTTCACCGCATTTTTTTCCACCTCCCTGCTCCACGCCGCGCCCGCTTGGAAGGATGAGCTGACCTCTTCCGCGCCCGGTCGGTTTCCGGCACTCGCGCCCACGGCGCTCGACTTGCAGGTGAGTTGGAACGGCACCATCAACGCCGGCACCATCCGCGTGGAATTCGCCCCGCCGGATGTCAACAAGCCCGGCAATTTCATCGTCCGCTCCACCGCCGCCAGCAAGGGTGCCGCCGCCGTGCTGTTTCCCTATCAGACGAATTTCTGGTCGGAAGTGGATCCCGCCTCGCTCCGCCCGCGCCTGTTCCACGCGGTGGAGACCGACAGCAAGGAAACGGTCGATACCACCGTCCATTACTTTCCTAACCGGGTGGCGAGCCGGGAGGTCAGCAAACTTCTCAAAACCGGCAGAATCGAGCGCACCAACCGTAACTTCGCCTTCTCCCCGGTCTTCGACATTTTCTCCGCCATGCTGCACGTCCGCAGCCAGAAGCTCGACACCGGCGACCGGATCACCCTGGTCGTCCATCCCTTCGGCACTTCCTACCTGCTGCGCGTGAAAGTCCAGGGCCGCGAGCTCCACAACGGCCGCGACGCCATCCGCCTCACCATGGGCATGCGCAAGATCGACCGCAAAACCCAGGAGCTGGTGCCCTACAAGAAACTCAAAAAAGACGCCACTCTCTGGCTCAGCGACGACGCCGAGCGCGTTCCCATGGACTTTCGCGCAGCCGCCTTCAT
>JBIHZT010000343.1:0-4893 GCA_044240265.1 Luteolibacter sp.
GGTGAACTCGGGCTCGGCTTGCAGGAAGACCTTGTAAACGCGGCCGAATTTCACGAAGTCGTTCACGTAAAGTCCGCTCAGATAGGATTGCAGGGTTTGGAACACGCTGTCCACCGGCACGCCGAGGGTGCGGGCTTTTTCACGGTCCATCTCGATCTTAACCTGCGGCGTGGCCGGATTGAAGGTGGTGCTGACGCGGCCGATTTCCGGGCGCTTGGCGGCGGCGGCCTGGACTTGCGTGACCATGGCGGCGAGTTGATCGACGTTGCCGCCCGAGCGGTCCTGAAGCTGCATCGTGAAGCCGGAAACGTTGCCGTATCCGGGCAATGCCGGCGGACCGAAGGCGAAAATACGCGCACCTGGAATCGCGGCGAATTTCTTGTTCCACTGTGCCGCGATTTCCTTGGCATGAAGCTCCGGCGTCGCGCGCTCTTCCCAGTCCTCCAGGCCGATGAACATTAGCGCGGCGTTCGGGACGTTGAGGTTGTTGAGGATGTTCATGCCGCTGAGGGCAAGCGCGGAACGCACGCCGTGGGTGTTGTTGACGATTTCCTCGACCTGCTTGAGCACCTCGTCGGAACGCTGCAACGAGGATCCTTCCGGCAGCTCGATCGCCACGAACATGTAGCCCTTGTCCTCGTCCGGAATGAAGCCGCCGGGCACGACCTTGCCGAGCCCCCAGATGCCACCGCAGACGATGACTAGCAGCAGCATCGAGAACGTCGCCTTGCGCGTGAGGCCGCCCACGATCTTGCCGTAGCGTTCGATGATCCAGTCGAAGAACGCGTTGAATTTTTTGAAGAACCAAGCGATCGGACCGCGGCCGGGAGTCGGCTTGCGCAGCAGCAGCGCGGAGAGCGCGGGGCTGAGCGTGAGCGCATTGATCGCGGAGAAAATCACCGAGACCGCGATGGTGATGGCGAACTGTTGATAGAGCCGGCCAGTCACGCCGCCCATGAAGGCGACCGGAACGAACACCGCACAGAGAATGAGCGCGATGGCCACCACCGGGCCGGACACCTCCTGCATCGCCTTGCGCGTGGCATCGACGGGCGAGAGCCCGTGCTCGATGTGGTGCTGCACGGCCTCGACGACGACGATGGCATCATCCACGACGATGCCGATGGCGAGCACCAGCCCGAACATCGTGAGCGTGTTGACGCTGAAACCAAGCATCGGGAAGGCGATGAAGACCCCTAGCAGCGAGACCGGCACCGTTAGCATCGGGATGATGGTGGCGCGGAAACTCTGCAGGAAAATATAAACCACAATGAGCACGAGGATGATCGCCTCGAACAGGGTATGGACGATGGATTCCATCGAAGCCTTGATCGGCAGGGTGGAGTCGAGCGTGATCTCGTAGTCCATGTCCGGCGGGAAACGGAGTTTGGCTTCCTCCAGGATCTTCTTCACGTTATCCGCGGTTTCCAGGGCGTTGGCACCCGGTGCCAGATAGACGCCGAGCGCGCCGGCCGGAGCCTTGTTCATGCGGGCGCGGAGGTCGTAGGTTTGCGCGCCGAGTTCCACCCGGCCGACGTCCTTGATCTTCACCTGCTTACCATCCGCGCTGGCACGGATGATGATTTCCTCGAATTCCTTGGGATCCTTGAGCAGGCCGAGCGCACGGACGTTGAACTGGCTTTCCTGGCCCTTCGGCGCGGGCTCAGCACCAATCCGGCCGGCGGGCGACTGGGCGTTCTGCTCCTTGATCGCGTTGGAAATATCGGTCGGCGTGACGCCGAGGGAAGCGAGTTTTTCGGGATCCAGCCAGATCCGCATCGAGTAATCCTGCGCGGTGAAATTCTTCACGTCACCCACGCCGCGGACCCGCTTGATCTGGTCCACGAGATTGATGTCGGCATAGTTTCCGAGAAACACGCCGTCGTAGGTGCCCTTCGGCGAGGAGATGCCGATGGCTAACAAAATATCAGGGCTGGAGCGGTTGGTGATGACGCCCTCACGTTTCACCGCGTCCGGGAGCTGGGCTTCCGCCTGGCCCACGCGGTTCTGCGTGTTGACCTGCATGATGTCCACATCGGTGCCGACGTCGAAGGTGACGTTGAGCGTCATCTTGCCGTCGTTGGCATTGTAGGACTGCATGTAGAGCAGCTTGTCCACGCCGTTGACCTTGGACTCGATGGGAGTCGCCACGGATTCCATGACCGCCTCGGCGGCGGCACCGCGATAGGTGGAGGTGACCTGAATCAGGGTCGGGCTGACATTCGGATACTCCGAGATTGGCAACCGTGAGAGTGAAATGAGACCCACGATGCAGGTGACGATGGAGATGACCATCGCCACGATGGGCCGGCGGATGAAGAATTCGGCCATGACGGTTTATTCCTTGGAGTGTTTCTCCTTGGCGGCGGGAGCGGGGTTCGCCGCTGCGAGCTGCGCGGCGGTCATCGCATTTACCGGGGCGCCTTCGCGGACTTTTTGCAAACCCTCGACGATGATGCGCTCGCCGGGTTTGATGCCCTCCAGAACAATGACATTTGAATCCACCAGCTCGCCGACCTTGACCGGTCGCTGGCTGGCGGTGTTCCCAGGAGTGATGACCCAAAGGAAGTTTTTCCCCTGAAGTTCCACGATCGCCCGCTGCGGCACCTCGATGCTGTCCTTGCGAGTGCCGAGGTCCACCTTGACCCGTGCGAACATGCCGGGACGCAGCAGCTTTTTCTTGTTAGGAAACTCGGCGCGGATGCGAAGAGTGCCGGTTTTCACATCCACCGCACGGTCGATGAAAACGAAGCGGCCCTGGTCCGGATGCTCCACCCCATCCGAGAGGATTAGGGTGAGTGGCAGGCTGGCGATGTCCCTGCCGAGTTCGCGGCTTTTCTGCTCCGCCTTGATGTATTCCGTTTCGCTGACATTGCAGTAGAACCAGATGGGGTCGAGTGTGGAAATGGTGGCTAACAAGGTCGGCTCGCCTTTGCCCACCAGCTCGCCGATGGCGACCTGCGTGGCGCCGATGAGACCGGTGATGGGAGCCTTCACCTCGCAGTATCCGAGATCGATCTGCGCGGACTCCACTCTCGCCTCGGCAGTGACCACTCCGGCCTCGCCGACATCCACCGATGCGAGCGCGTTGTCCAGATCCTGTTGGGGAATCGCCTTGCGCTGGGCGAGCGGCGTGAGCCGGTCCACGTCCTTTTGGTATTTGTTCAGAGCGGCCTTCGCCTCGCCCAAGGCACCCGTGGCGGCGGCCAGTTTTTCGAGAAACGGCTTTTTATCCAACTCGAACAGGATCCCTCCCTGCTGCACCTCCACACCTTCCGTGAATGGCATCTTGTCCACGAATCCCTCGACCCGCGCACGGACCTCGACGTTTTGCGGCGAATCCAACTGACCGATGAGCGTCGAGGAAAGCCTGACTTCCGAAGTTGCGATTTCCATGACCTCGACCACCGGCGGTGGTGGAGCGACGACTGCGGGCTTTTTGCAGGCGCAGAGGCAGAGGCTCGTCATCAAAGCAGCCCGGATCCAGGCATCAGCGATCCGTCGGGAACCGCGGGAGGAGGTGGAAAAAATGGTTTTCAAATTGACGCTACGCTCGGTTCGAATGTTGGGGAAAATCCTGCCAAACGGCAATCTGGCAGCAGGTTCTGTGGTAAGTCCTTCGACCACGGCGTGGGCGAAACTTTCCGCCCTGTTGCCTAAAGATCGAGGCCACCGGTGTCAACTACGACCTTGGTCCCTGTCGGTCAGCCAGGCGTTGCATAGCGATTCGTGATGCCAGCGACGATTCTAATGTCTTCCGGATGGGATGAAACGCGGTCGTCACCGGCAGACGGTGACAGCTCTCAGCCCCCAAGCACGCTTTTCCACCTGCTGGTTTCCGCAACAACATTGGCGATGGACGGCGCGCCTGGATTCGTCCGCGCGGCGAGGGCGGTTTCGAGTGAAAACACCTCCTTCGCATCCGGCCCATAGGCGGGGTCGATGGCGGGGAGATCCAGCTGATCAAGCGGAGTCGTGGTGGCGATGGCTTGGGCGACGGCTTTGCCGACGAGCTCGTGCGCATGGCGGAATGGCACGCCTTTTTTCACCAGATAGTCGGCGAGGTCGGTGGCGAGCAGCATCGGATCCGAGGCGGCGGCCTTGCAGTTTTCCTCGCGGAGTTCCATGGCGGAGATCATCTCGGTGTTGACGGCGAGGATGAGGTTCAGCGTGTCCACGGAGTCAAACAGCGGCGGTTTGTCCTCCTGGAGGTCGCGGTTGTAGGTGAGAGGCAGGCCTTTGACGGCGACGAGCAGGTTCATCAGATTTCCGACAAGCCGGCCGGTCTTGCCGCGGGTGAGTTCGCAGACGTCGGGATTTTTCTTCTGCGGCATCAGCGAGGAGCCGGTGGTGTGTGCGTCAGATAGAGAGGCGAAGGCGAACTCGGCGGTGCACCACAAAATCAGGTCCTCGCTGAGGCGCGAGAGGTGGACGCCGCAGAGGGAAATGGCGAATAACAGCTCGGCGATGTAGTCGCGGTCTGCGATGGCGTCCATCGAGTTGTGCGTGACCCCATCGAAGCCGAGCTCCGCGGCGATGGCGTGGCGGTCGAGGTTGATGGTGGAGCCGGCGAGCGCGCCGGAGCCGAGCGGAGAGATGTTGAGGCGCTTGCGGGCGTCAGTGAGACGGGATTTGTCGCGCTCGAGCATTTCCACGTAGGCGAGGAAATGGTGGCCGGCGGTGACAGGTTGGCCGCGCTGGAGGTGGGTGTAGCCGGGGATGACGGTGGCGGCGTATTTTTCCGCGCGGTCGAGCAGTGCTATTTGGAGGCCGGTGATGGCGGCGAGCAGGCCGTCGATTTCAGTGCGGGCGTAGAGCCGGGTGTCGGTGGCGACCTGGTCGTTGCGGGAGCGGGCGGTGTGGAGTTTCGCGCCCGCCGCGCCGATGCGGCGG
>JBIHZT010000345.1:0-4871 GCA_044240265.1 Luteolibacter sp.
GAGGTTTTTGGTGAGATCGATGATGGATTCCGGACGGATGCTCAAATTCGCGGCTTCCGGTTCCGGAGCGGGCGGCCAGGTGTAGAAGTCGAAGGGCGGCAAGGGCTCTTGGAACATCTTGAGCAATGATTTCTCGGCGAAACTTTCCACGCGGGCGGCGGCGGAAAGTTGCACGTCGCCAAGCGCATTTGCGGAGGAGCAAAGCAGCCGGAAATGGCGGTCCGCGACGGCGGGAAAGGAAATGACCACCGGCGCGAGTTGGACCGGCCCCACGCCGAGCATCATGTTGTGGCGGGAGATCTGGAATTTCCTAACGGTCCGAAAATTCGTACCATCGGCCGATGCCTGGAGCTCGGCGGCGGCGTTGATTTTTTCGGTCGGCCGCACGGTGAGGCTGCGGGCGGCGGAGTTTTCCGGCATTTGGAAAACGATGGCATCCGCCGTGCGGGAAATGATCGCGGCGGACACGGCATCCCCGGCGGGCGCGGGGAAAGCCTGGATGGTGAGTGGCTGGAATCCCTCTTGGGGCGCGGGCAGTTTCGCCGCGAATTGCTGCGGGCCCTTCACCGGAGTTTCCGTTTGGACGACATACCGCATCGCTTGTTCCGGCGTCACCCAGGGTCCACCGGTCTGGCTCCAGCCGGGCGAATTGAACAAGCCGATCTGGACGCCGATGCGCGAGCCCTCGCGGATGGCGTGCTCGATGAATCCCCACCACTGCGGGGTCAGTGCCTTGGGATCGGGATTCGCAGCCGCGCCGCTCTGGCCGCTGATGACGCCGATGAAGGCCCCGCCGATGCCGACGCGTTTCATCGCCTCCAGATCCTTGGTGATGCCCTCCTTGCTGATGTGGCCATCCATCCAATACCAATAACACCGCGGCTTGGTGGCGGCAGGTGGTTGGGAAAATTTCGCGACGAGTTCGTCCGCAGCGTCAGCAGGAAAAGTGGCGGCAGTTAGGAGGCAGAGTAGGGCGAGTGAGCGGATGGCGGATGACATGATTGTTGTTAGAGGCGACGAAATGGATCAGTTGCCGGGAGTGGATTCAGATTGGGCGATTTGGAGGCGACCGAAGAGTTTGGTGTTGGCACCTTTGGCAACCGTGATTGCCACCTTGTCGATGCCGGAGATCGGGTTGTTGGGAGCGACGACGACACCGGCTCCGCCGGGGATGGCGACGGGCGTCCAACCGCTGAGGGTGGTGCCGTATTCGAAGGTCTGGGTGGTGCCGGTGGCGGCGGCGCGGCGATAGTAGGTGAAGACGAAGTTTTCACCGGAGGCATCCGGAGTGGGTTGAATGCCGGTGCTGGAAACCGAGGGATCGCCACCTTGCAGGACGTATTCGACGATGTTGGCGATGCCGTCGTTGTCGGGGTCCGCAGTGGGCGCGTTATCCGGGGCTTCGATGGCCGGGTAGCGGGTGGTCATCCAAGAGCCGAAGGGATCGGCTGCGGCAATCTGGACGACCCGCACGTTGTCAATAAACACGGTATTGTCGCCGCCGTTCAGGTTGGTTCCCACAAACGCCAGAAGGCCGCTTGTCGATAATGCCGTGAAGGTGGCGGAGTAGTCCTGATAGTCCGTCGCCGTATTCGGCGGCGCGAAGCTCCCGATCACGTTCCCGGCGATGCTGGCATTCCAAGTTTGCCCCGCATAACCGGCACGCTGTGCGGCGGAAAATGTCAGCAGATACTCCGCTCCCGGGGTGAAACCATGGAGAGTGGTTGATATCGACAAATTTCCTCCTTGGACAAATGCCACCTGAAAACCTTCCGGGGCCGGTGGATTGCCGGATGTGAAAGCGCTTGCGTTCCTGCTGATGCCCGAGCCGCCGTCGAACGTCCACGAGGCTCCGGTGGGATTATACTGGTAGGTTGCGGTGGTAGGATTTTCGAATCCGGCATCAGGTACAAGAATCGTTGGTGTCGCGGCGGCGCTTACCAGAGGAGAGTCCGCACCCTGTCCCAGAGAGCTTTCCGAAGAAACCACATAGTTGTAGGGGACGCCGTTGGTCAGGCCCTCATCGGTGAATTGAGTGGCTGCTCCGGATGCGATGAGAGTATAGGGTCCGCCACTGCCGGGCGCGCGTTTCACATGATAGGTGGTGGCATTGGGTGACGGGTTCCAGGTGAGGCGGATTTGCTGGTTGCCGGAGACTGCTGCAAGCCCGGTCGGGGGCGGAGGCACTGTCTCCGTGGCATTACGCAAGGTGTAAACCGCCTCGCGAATGGCCGGGAGATTGTCCAGGATCAGATAGAACCGGTAGCTGAAGACCGTGTCCGCCTCGAACGCGTATTGACCGAGTGGCGCGACATACATGGTCGAGACATCAAAAGGGTTGGTGGTGACCCCGTCACCGTATTTGCCCGCGAGAAACCCGGTGGCGATCGGCGTATAGACTCCGACCCCGGAGCCGTTTGCATCCACGCAGGCTGTCCATGGTTCGGTGGGATCATAATACGACCACGGAAACGTGCCGCTCGACGGAGAATTCGGGATGGTCGCCAGCTCGCCGTTGGTCCAAGGCGCATTTCCCGTGTAGGCCTTGATGGTGTTCAGGGTTGAAACGAAATAGAGGGCGGGCAATTCCTGATCGCGCATCGCGGGAGCGCCCCACGCGTCGTTAGCGTCGCGGAAACAGGTGAATCGGCAATCGACGGTCACCACGTTGGGCATGGTCGGGTGAAGCGAGATCCATTGCTCCATGTGGGACTGCGAAAGCTGGTTGTTGCGGTCCCACAACAATGGCTGGGTTTTGACGTAAATCTGCCCCGCACTTTTGTTCAGGGCGAGCACCGGGGACACGTTGCCGGCATAGTCTCCCACCATGATGGGGTTCCATGACCACGGCGACCAGGTAGGCGATTGATTGGCGGCGGTGATGCTATCGCCGGCGTAGAACGATTGCTGGATTTCCCGGCCTTTGTCGAAAGTGTTCACGAGGTTGGCACCATCGCTGCCGGAGAACCAGACGATCGCGCCGCCATAAGACCCTGCATTCACGCCAATTTTGAGGGTGGAGTTTTCGAGGAAAGCATCCACCGATTGCGCCTGGGCATGACGTCCAGACACGATGGCGAGCATCCAAACCACCCACATCAGGGATTTCATGATTTCAGTTTTCATTGGAAATCAGTTGCCGGATGACCTGTTCAGCCAAGCGATCACCGAAATCATTCGGGTGATTTCCAAAACCTTGTTCATGATGAGGTGCGGCAGGCCGCTGCTCTTTCGCTGCGACGCTCATAGAGCGACGCTACAGGCGGGTATGGGCTGGTTGTATGAATCGGTTTGTGCGTTGGAAATGAAAACGGGCGGCGTGCGGAAAACCCAAAATCCGCACGCCGCCCCGGGTATTGCCCCTCCAGAGGCAAAGTGTAAATCCGGTAGGGCGTGAGCAGCTTGCCCGGCGTAGTCCTACGAAGCCAGGGCCGAGCGCGCCCACTTGTCCCCACCGGGGTGAGAGGTGAATGAAGAAGTCGAAGGTCTGAAGGCCAGGAAGAGAGAAAGTGCGGCGCAAGGGCCGGGCTTTCTCTCTTCCATTCAACATTCAAAAACTTGTCCCGGCGTAGCGATGCGAAGCCGGATTCAACATTCAAAATTATCTTCTGCGGCGCAGCAGCGCCAGCATGCCGAGGCCGCCGAGAAGAGTCGCGGCACCGGGCTCGGGGATGGCGCTGACGCTCAGGTTGTCGATATGCGTGACATTGTTCTTTGCATTGAAGGTGATGTTTTGATCTGTTGCATCAAGGTTCAAACCGGTGAAGGTGTTGGTCAACGAGCCGCCGACATACATTTTGACAATATCGTTAGCACCGTTGCTGGCGCTAAACGCGGAGCCGCTGCCAGTGGCATCCGAGAGCACGAACGTGATCAGTTGGCCGTCAGCGAAGCTGGGAGCGCTAGCAAGGCCTGCACCATTGGAGAACTGCTGGGTGCCACCATTGTCCCGGAAGAGACTGGAGAAACCCACGTTGCCATCGTTGACAAATGGGCTCGTGCCGCCACCGACAGTGAATGACGTCCAGTCAGCGCCACCGTCTCCGTTCCATTCGGCGACAGTCATATTGAACGAGATCGACAAGGCTTGATTCCCTGCGGCTTGGGCGTTCGCAGCGGCCGCGAAGTCATAGTTCACGCTGCCCGACATGTTTGTGCCTCCAAAGTCACCCCTGGCATGCATCAGCCACGCGCCGCCGTTGCCGCTTTGGAAAGCGCCGTCCCAGCCGGTGATGACGGTGGTGTAGGTCTGATTCCCCACAGTGCCCGCCTGGTCCGAAGCAAGCCTGCTGCCGTTAAAATCTGCATCGCCCAGGGTTGACGTGTTGAAGTTATCGGAGAACAGCAAAGTCGCGGCGGAAGCCGGACCAGCGATGGTGAATGCCGCTAGAGCGGCGAGGGGTATGGTTCTTAATTTCATCTTTGGTTTCTGATCGGGGTGGTTTTTTGGTTCAGGAGAGGAATTCAGTTGGCGCGGACTTGGATGAAGAGTTTGGCGGGCAAGGGATTTCCGGGAAGGGTCGAGAGGGTGATTTCAACGGTTTCGTTGTCGCTGCTCGGGATGGGAGCGACGACTACGTTGGCAGGGGTGTCCTGGGTCCAGCCGGCAAGATCTTCCGAGAACCAGACCGAGTAGGTGAGGTTGGTGACGAATGACGTCTTGCGGCGGGTGTAGCTGAACTTGCCGGTGGCTTTGTCGAGCTGCACGGCGATCGGGTTGACGGATGCGCCGCTGGTCGGGATGAGGCCGAAGGCGTATTCCTCGTGGTTGGTCAGGCCGTCGTTGTCGTCGTCGGCCGCTTGGCCGCCGCTGAGATTGAAGCCGGACGGACCGGACCAGGTGTCGTAGTCGGTGGCGGCGGAGAGGGCCG
>JBIHZT010000346.1:0-4854 GCA_044240265.1 Luteolibacter sp.
CGGTGAACTACGGGTGGATGCGTGTCATCCTGACTGAAAACGGTGACACCGGCAGCATCGTGGACTGGGCCTATGACACTTCTGGCGGCTCCATTCTCAGCGGCTCGGTGACTGATCTGGGGGCGGCTCCGTTGGTCCGCACCGCCGGAACCAGCGACACTCTCAGCGCCAGCGAAGCCGGAACCGGGATTTTGATGGAGGCCGGTGCCCAGCTGACTTTCAGCGAGGGTTCCGGCGGCGGGGTTTACTCCGGTCAGATCTCCGGTGCGGGTGAAATCCGGGTCTCCGGTGCGGGCGGCCTGCGCCTGAGTGGTGAGAATCCGTTTTCCGGCTCCGCATCGGTCTTGGAAGGCAGCCGGCTAACGGTCGGCAATGCGGGGAATCTTGGCCGCTCGGAAATCAAGATCGGCTCCTCGGCAAGCCTGGTGTTCGATTCGCTGTCAGCCAACAACGGATCGTTGAACACGTTCTCCAACACGATCTCCGTCGATGGGCAGCTTGCCAAGCTCGACAACAGCGGCAGCGGCAAGGTGATCCTCGCGGGAGCGATTTCTTCAAATGGCGGCAGCATTGGATTTTCCGGCGGCTCATTCGATGTCCAAGGCGGCATTACCGGCATGGGTTCGCTGCTGAAAGAGGGGGGCGGGGAGCTAACCCTGTCCGGCGCTAACACCTACAGCGGAGATACCACCGTGCGGACCGGCGCGCTGGTGGTGAACGGAACGCTCGCCGCCACGTCCGACGTGGTCGTGGAATCCGGCGGCAAGCTGAAAGGCAGCGGCGGCATCGGTGGCTCCGTGGAAATCTCGGGAACTCTCGCGGCTGGGAACAGCCCCGGTGTTCTGACGGTCTCAGGCGACACCCACTTCTCCAGCGGCTCGATGTTTGAATGGGAAATCGACACCTCGCAAAGCAACCCGGAGACCAACCGCGGCATCGCCTACGACGGCCTCAACACCGCTTCCGTCACCGGCAGCGGCGCGATCTTCAAGATCATGCTCACGGGGACGCAGGATTTCAGCGACTCCTTCTGGTACCAGACGCGCACCTGGACGGACATCTTCAAATCCGCCGACGGCAACACCAATCTATCAGGCTGGGCCGCGGTCTTCACCGGCGGTTTCCAGTATTCATACAACGGCCAGACTGTGGCGCCTACCAGTTATGGTAGCTTCACCACCACGGGCAGCTCGCTGACCTGGTCGGTCGTGCCGGAACCCGGCAACGCGCTGGCCGGCCTGCTGGCGGCGAGCGCTCTTTTGCGCCGCCGGCGTGTGGTTTGAGCTCGTTCAGGAAGCCGGGACCGGCAATCCCGGGGGCTGCCAAGGTTTCCCAGGGTAGGGCCATGATAGAGCCTTTGACGACGGGACCTGCGGGGAACTCGTCCACCTTGACCACCAGATGACAGAATGATTTCAAGGACAGGCCCGGCAGGACTTGGTGAGCGTCAGCGTGGTGCAATCCGCAGTTTCCGTGTAGGCGAAGCGCGCGGAGCTTCCTTTGTCACCGCCTGCCGCAACTTTGAGGGCTTCGGCGGGGATGCGGGTCTCCAGCCAGGGGTCAGGATCGGTGACTGCCAGGGTGAGGTGGACGATGGGGATGGTGAGGTTCATGGCACGAGGAGTAGGTTGACGTATCATTCTCTTTCGCTGGCTCGGCTCCAAATGCGGTGACCTCTGTCCTCGAGGTCTGATCAAGCCAATCACCACTCATGGGGTGCAGGATTTGCAGTGAGGCGTGTTGGTTTCGGTTTTTAACTGATCGTTCGTTCCATTGAACCTCTACTCATTAATAGAAATATGCGTTTCCAAGGTTTTTCGAATGTTGATGTCTCGGGCGGCTGGAAACGATTCCGGTTTTTCCCCGGGGGGGGCGCCCCGGGATTGATGGCATTTGAAATTTCGGCGCTTCTGGTGCTGGTTTCCGCGAGGGCTCCCGGAACCGAGATTTTGGCGCCATTGGCGGTGATCGGTGACAAACCTTTCACGCTGGCGGAGCAGGGGACTGGAGCCGTGACCGTGCTGGGGCCGGAGCAACTCGCTGCCTTGCCGCCCGGTGCGGGCACCTACGAAGATCTGCTCGCTCTCAGTGCCGGTGCCTATGCGGGAAATCCCGGTGTCGGGACATTCAGTCTGCGCGGGCTCAATCAGGACAATGTTTTTGGATATCTTGGAACAGGCTCTAACGCGCTGATCAACGTCATGATGGACGGCACGCCGCTTTCTCCCTCGACCCTGCGCTATTTGCCGCCCGTACTGTGGGATCTTGCGGCAGCGGAAGTCCTGCGCGGCCCGCAGTTGTTCTCGCAGGGGCCCAATGCCCCGGGCGGCGCACTGTTGCTACAGACCCAGGCACCGGGCTTCGATGCGGATGGCAAGGCGCTCACGGAGTTCTCCCAGGATGGTGGCTTGCGATTCGGTTTGGCGCAGGATTTCACCCTGCTGCCGGACGAGCTGGCGCTGCGGGTGTCTTATTTGCACCAGCAAAGCGATGGGTATGAAACCAATCTATATTTCGATGACGATGAGTTTGGCGCGACCCGCCGCGACTCCCTTGAGGCGCGCCTGCGCTGGCATCCGGCAAAAAACAAGGACACCACTTTTGATCTGGTCCTGGTGCAGGATCGTTCGCGCGGCAATCCCTTTGCGATGGTCGTGGAGAAACCCGGCGGCAGCTTGTTTCAGCGCGAGACCTCACTGAACACCGACTCGGCCTATCCGGCGGACCGCCTCGCCGCCACGCTGAACGCGACGGTCGCCCTGTCGCAGGATCTGGAGCTGAAATCCGTCACCTCGGTGCAGCGGCTCGACATCGAGCAATCCTACGATCTCGACGCATCATCTTTGCTGAAATGGGTGGTTGCCGGCTTCAGGGATGAAACGCGTTTCAGCGAGGATCTGTTTTTGACCGGTCAGAAAGACCAGTGGCAATGGCTCATCGGCGCCTACGCCGAACACAGCGAATACAATTTCGGCAGTTCGGGGGTTGGCTTTGCTCCTTTTCCCATCGGCAGCCCGTTTGAAAACGAGGGATCGGAAACCGTCAACATCGCCGCGCTCTACGGCCGCGGCGATTGGGAGTTTGTCGATCATTTCCATCTGACGGGTGGGCTGAGACTCAATCACGAGGATCGCAAATTCGATTACACTTCGGTCTTCGGTTTTTTTCCTCCGTCGGCATCCTCCAACTCGACGGCAGAGACGGATTTGCTGCCGCAGCTGGGCTTGTCGTGGCAACCGCAGCTGGGCCGGACGTTCGGCATCCAGGTGGCGCGGGGGTATCGCGGTGGCGGCACAAGTTACGCTCCGTCGCTGGGTCTCACCCGGGAATATGATCCGGAATATGCGTGGGATAAGGAGCTTTTTGCCCGGCTTGCCGTCACCGAGACGTTGCTGGTCAATGCCGCGCTGTTTGATTCGCGGGCCGACGACCAGCAGGTGCCGGTGAACGTGCCGGATGGTTTTGCCCGCATCGATACGCTCATTTACAACGCCGCTTCCTCCAGCCGGCAAGGGGCCGAGTTGGAGACCCGCTGGCAAGCCGCCGAGGCCTTGTCCGTAACCGGCTCGCTCGCCTGGGTGCGGACGGAATTTGATTCCTTGTCCTTGAATGGCGTCGAGCGCTCGGATCAGCCGTTTCCAAATGCGCCCGAGTGGATTGCTTCCGTGGGTGTCGACTACCATCATGCGACCGGTTGGTTTGGTTCCGCGCTCTTCTCTTACGCCGACAGCACTTACAGTGAGGTCGGCAGTCCCCAGTTGACCGCATTGGAAGCCCGCCAACTGGTTTCCGCCCGCATCGGTTATGCCTGGCGGAATGCCAGCCTCTACTGCTTCGGGTCGAATCTGCTGGATGATGATTACGCCTTGTTTCGTTCCGACAATTCCGGCGTCCGGCTCCCCGTCACGGGCAAAGCCGCGCCACCGCGGATATTTGGAATCGGCGTGGAGTTGAACTGGTGATCGCCGGGATCGCCGCCGTGCTCGTCGGACAGCGAATGAGGTGACAGCCGGACGATGTTCCGGCTTTTTCCCCGACCTTGGCGTTCCCACCTCGCACGGCGGATTCAGCATTCATTTTGCCGGATTGGTCAAAATGATGTGGTCGCGCGGGGATTTTTTTCAATTTTGCCGCCATGGCTCAACGCGTTGCCCACGGCTCCATCTCTTTTAACAACCCCTCTCTTCGGCGGCTGGCGTTGACCTTACTGCTCGTCACGGGCGTCGCCAGTGCTTTTCCGCCCGCCCCTTACTACACCCTCTACGGCATGGTCCGCGACCAGGTCGGCCAGACGGTGACGGCGGAAGGCGCGGAGGTGATCCTGCTCAAGGGCGGGGTGGAGGTCGGCCGCACGCCGATCACTTCGAGCCGGCTTGACCAGAGCTACGAGTTGAACATGCGGCTCGACCAGAATCGCAGCGGCACCACCTTCTACACCGACAAGGCCGTGGCCGCCGGCGGACTCTTCAGCCTGGTGGTCTCGATGAACGGCGAGTTCTTCTACCCGATCGAGGTTTCCGGCACCCTCACCGCAGGGAAGGGGGGCGAGCGGGTGAACCTCGACCTGACGCTCGGCGAGGACAAGGACAAGGACGGCCTGCCGGACACCTGGGAGGCCTGGCAGCTCTATCAAGCCGGGCTCTATCCGGATGAGAACGGCCTGTGGGACCTCAGCCTGCTCGACAAGAACGGCGACTTCGACCAGGACGGCCAGAGCAACCTGCTCGAATACATCGCGGGCACCTTCGCCGGCGACGCCACCGAGACCTTCGGCCTGAGCATCAAGGAGAAGCTGCCGCAGAGCGTGCGCTTCGAGTTCTACGGGATCACCGGCAAGGTCTACACCATCGAGAG
>JBIHZT010000347.1:0-4841 GCA_044240265.1 Luteolibacter sp.
AACCATCCCGTAGAGCGGCGGGCGTGAGGCGGAATTCTAAACCTCTTTGACAGCCGGGCACGGTTTGGGCATGTTCCCGCCCATGCAAGCCGTGCAATTCGAACAATCCGTTGTTTCCATCCTGAAACGCGACAAACGATTTGATCCACACGCCTATTTTTTCCTCAAGGACGCCCTCGACTTCACCCTCAAGCGCATCGCCGAGTCTAACGGCGGCCAGGCCCGCCACGTCAGCGGTCCGGAACTGCTCGCCGGTTGCCGCGACTTCGCGCTCGAACAATTCGGCCCGATGGCTTCCACGCTGATGACCGAGTGGAGCATCCGCAAATGCCAGGACGTGGGCGACATGGTTTTCCACCTCATCGAGGAGCAGGTCTTCGGCAAACAAGAGTCCGACAAGAAGGAGGATTTCTCCGAGGTCTTCGATTTCGAGGCGTCGCTCGTCACGCCGTTCCTGCCCAAGAAACGCCAGGTGAGTGTGAAGGAAAGCGCCCGCCCGCAGCGCGCGATTTCCTGAAATGGCTATGACCTGAAATGGCCGCGGCGGCCGGTTTTTTCACTCCGCGAGGCGGAGGATCATGCCCCACACCCTCATCATTCCTGACGAAACCCGCACCCGCCTGGCGGAATACCTGGCGGCGCTGCGGGATGGCGGCGCGTCCGCGGGGAAGCACCTGAGAGACTACCTGGCGTGCGTCGAGCTCGCGACACTCACGGACGCCGCTTTCCTCGACGCGCTTCTCAACACCAAGCCGCCACAGATTTTCGCGGAAAGCGCAGTGGCCGGCGACGGTTCGGACTGGAACCTCACGGAGCTGGGCATTCTCGGCGACATTTCCATCGCGGTGCCGGTGACGGTCTTTGATAACGGCCATCACACCGCTCCGGTGCCGCATGCGGAACCCTTCGCGGGCATGTTGGTGTTTACGCCCGGGGCCTTGCTCCGCAATGGCAGGGGCCGGACGCCGGCCGATTGGGCGGAGGTCACGCAGTCGGACGGCACGCTCTCTCCGCAGGGTTATCACGCCCTTTACGAGCGCCGCCTGTTGCCGGTGTTCCAGTACCTGAACGACACGGCCAAAGCGCTGGGCAAATCCGCCTTCGTCACCCTCCCCGGTCTGGGCTGCGGACAATTCGCGGGTCCGTTCCAAGGGCGGCTCGGTGCCGCGCTGCAAACTGTGCTGACCGGGTTTCTCAAGAAACACGGCGCTTCATTTTCACAACTGAAAGCGGTCTATTATGATCCTTACGGCGAGTGTTCTAACGGCCGATGGGAAATCCACGGCATCTCCCTGATGGTCCGGCCCTTGCTCCAGGGGAACTCCGCGAAATCCCAGCTCTGCCCGCCGCCCGCCTATGCCGAAGAGGGTGATGATTTTTCCGACTGCATCCTGTTCAGCATCGTCGCCTGGGACCATGTCTCCTGGCCGGGCAACGACTACTTCGGCGGCAGCCGCTGCACGGACGACGGGGTGAAAGCCGCCGCCACCGACTCGATGGCCGTGCTGACCGGAGTCGCAGGCCGCTACGATCCGCATCGTGGCGCCTACCTCCCGCCGGAGCCTTACCGCACTTGGGGTGAAGTGGTGCGGCACACCCGCTTGCGATGAGCCACCCTTCAGGGAAAATGCCGCAGCACTTTTTCCGCCGCGGCTTCCGCAGTCAGGCCGTGGAGTTCGCGGAGGGTTTCCGGTTTGCCGTGTTCGATGAACTCGTCCGGCCAGCCGATGCGCTCGACCGGCGTGTGGATGCCGGCGTCGTGGAGATTTTCGATGACGGACGCGCCGAAGCCGTTGAAGAGCACGTGGTCCTCGAAGGTGCAGACGACCTTGCACTTCTTCGCGTATTCCTGGATGACGTTGGCATCCAGCGGTTTGATGAAACGCGGGTTGATGAGGGCGACTGATAGACCCTTGGCTTCGAGCTGGGCCTTGGTGCGCTCGGCCATTTCGAACAGGGTGCCGAGGCCGATCAGGGCGACGTCGGTGCCGTCGGCGACGACTTCCGCCTTGCCGATTTCCAGCAATTTTGGGTTGGACTTGATCGGCGTGCCCTTGATGACGCCGCGCGGGTAGCGGATGGCGGTGGGGCCGTCGTCGTATTTCGACATGGTGTAGAGCATGTCCACGAACTCGTCCTCATCCTTCGGCTGCATGTGGATGATGCCGGGGACGTGGCGGAGGTAGCCGATGTCGAAAAGTCCGTGGTGCGTCGGGCCGTCGTCGCCGGACAGGCCGCCGCGGTCCATGCAGAGGCGGACGGGCAGTCCTTGCAGCGCCATGTCATGGATGATCATGTCGTAGGCGCGCTGCATGAAAGTCGAGTAGATCGCCAGGAACGGCCGGAAGCCCTCGGTGGCGAGGCCGCAGGCGAAGAGCGCGGCGTGTTCCTCGGCGATGCCGACGTCGAAGTAGCGGTCCGGCAGTTCGTTTTTGAAAATCTCCAGCTTGGTCCCGCCGGGCATGGCGGCGGTGATGGCGACGATTTTCGGGTCCTTTTTTGCGAACTCGGTGACGGCCCGGCCGAAGAGGTCGGAGCAGGTCGGCGTGGTGACGGAATCGGTGGAGCCGTCCTCGATCTTGTAGGTGCCGAGGCCGTGGAATTTCCCGGGATTGTCGAGCGCGGGCTGATAGCCGCGGCCTTTTTCGGTGATGATGTGGAGCACGCAAGGCTCGTGCAGCGTCTTGAGGTGTTCGAAAGTCCTGACTAACAACGGCAGATCGTGACCGTCGATGGGGCCGAAGTAACGCATGCCGAATTTCTCGAACAGGACGTTCTGGAAGAGCAGGTTCTTCGCGCCTTCCTCGACCCGGTGGGCGAGCGTGCGGACGGCCTTGCCCGCGATCTTCTCGACGAAATCGGCAGCCTGACGGCGGACGGCGGCGTAGGTGTGATGGGTCTGGAGCGCGTTGAAATAACGGGCGATGGCACCGACATTTTTGTCGATGGACCATTCGTTGTCGTTGAGCACGACGATGAATTTCTTGGTCGTCTCGGCAATATTATTGAGCGCTTCGAGCGTGGGGCCGCAGGTGAAGGCGGCGTCACCGGCGACGGCGACGATGTGATTGTCCCCGCCGGATAGATCGCGCGCGGCGGCCATGCCAAGCGCGGCGGAAAGCGCGGTGCCGGCGTGGCCCGCACCGTAGGAGTCGTGCTCGGACTCGCTGCGCAGCAGGAATCCGTTGAGCCCCTTGTAAGTGCGGATGGTGTGGATCTGGGCGGCGCGGCCGGTGAGCATCTTGTGGACGTAGCCCTGGTGGGAAACGTCGAACACGAACTTGTCCTCCGGCGTGGAGAAAATCCGGTGCATCGCCACGGTCAGCTCGACGACGCCGAGATTGGGCCCGAGATGGCCGCCGGTTTTCGACAGGCGGTCGATCAGCGTGTGCCGGATCTCGTCGGCGAGCTTGGGAAGATCTTCGTCTGCGAGTTTTTTGACATCGTCGGGACTGTGAATCGTGGAGAGCAGCGGACCAAGGGCCGGGGAAGGATTAGAAGAGGCGGATGTCATTATCGTCGTCGTCGTCAGGATCGTCCGGGGGTTCGGCAGCATCCGCAGTTTGGGTACCCGTATCCAGTGCGATTTCGTTCTGGTTGCGCAGGGTGATGAGTTCGATCCGCTCGCGGGCGGACTGGAGAATGGCCTCGCAGCGGCTGAGCAGGGCGGAGCCTTTTTCATAATGCGCCACGAGATCTTCGAGTGACAGGTGCTCGTGCTCCATCGCCTCGACGATGGTTTCGAGGCCACCGAGGGCGGACTCGAAATCAGGTGACGAGGCGTCTTCGTCCTCAGGGCTGGATTTGCGGCGTGCCATGGTGGTGGTTAGTTGGAGGTCGTTGCGCGGATCGGGCGGTCGCTGTAATAGACCATTTCCATGCCTACCAGCGGCTGGCGGTAGGGGTAGCGTTTCGCGACGCCCTGGATTTTCGGATCCCGGTCGAATAACGAGACGCCGTTGGGGTAGTTGGTGAAGAACGTCCTGCCGTCCAGAACCATGAAGGTGAAATCCCGGTATTGGGCGGCCACGTCCGAGAGCGGACCGGAGCCATGCGAAAGCGGGGAGATCAGGATGCCTGCGACGGGTGTCTGGAGGTCTTGGGCGACGGTTTCGATTTTTTCAAAACCCGCGTACGTCGGTGGCAGCCAGACGCTGATGCGGTCGGCATACCAGGCGACGGCCCACGGTTGGTCAGCGAAAATGACCTGCTTGTCGTTGGTCCAGCCCTTGATGCCCGCCTTTTTGCTGTTGAGGGCGGGGGCGTAATACGGCGGCCAATGCGGCACGCCGCCACGGTCGCGGAGGTGCATGCCGACCCGCACTTTCTGCGGCAGGGCGAGCACCAGCGGCAGGGCGCAGATGCCGACGATGACGAAGTGGTGGACGTTGCGAAGGATGGGCGTGCTGGCGACGAATTCGAGGCGGCTCCACAGGATGGAGATAAACGCCAGCCCGTAGGCGGTCATGATCGGCGCGAACAACAGGTGGAGCTGGTTCGGATCGAGCGGGTCCTTGGAAATTCCGAAAAACGCCAGCCCGAAGGCGGCGCTCACCCACATCAGCAGGATGGCCCAGCGGAAATTCGCGATGGACGCGCGTTTGAACGGATGCAGCAGGGCGATGAAAAACAAGGGAGCCACGATGATGCCGCCGAGGAACGGGATGATGTCGGTGGCTTGCAGCAGGGTGGTACGGAGGATTTTCGCGATGAGGCCGTCGAGCACGAGTGGCTCGGCCTCCAGGTCGATGGTGCGCATGACGGCGGATTCGGAACCGCTACCGAGGCCGTTATAAAGTGTGAGAAACGCGGTGCCGAAGGGCGAACCGGTGATGCACTGG
>JBIHZT010000668.1:0-4830 GCA_044240265.1 Luteolibacter sp.
TGGCCGAGACGTCTGCTGACCTGGAAAACTGGACGGCGGTTCCGCTGACGGTGACGGTGGACGGGCCGGTGCAGAAAGTGAGAGCCTTTGCCGCTGCGGGTCCCACCAACCGGAGGTTTATCCAAGTCCGGTTTGTCCGGAAGTCGGCTCCGGTCGGGCCATAGCCCCAACGTCTCGCTCCATTCGGCGTTGGCTGGTTGGTGATGGGAGACGCGGAGTGTTTGGCCGTGAACGGTTGGCGAGACCGTTGAACATAGGTTCAAATTGACTAGAACTCCTCTACGACTTGCTTATCATTTCATTTGAAAAGTGATCCCCAACCACCTCCCTTCGGGTCGGATTTTACCTGAAAAAACCGCAAGCGGTAATTGTCGGACAATTACCACTTGCGGTTCAACTACACTGTTAGGCAGAAAAAGAACACGCTATGTTTCGAGAATACTTCATAACTTCGGCGAAACGCCTGCAAAAACAAGGTTGGAATCCCGTGATTCAACAGGGTAAGCCGCTATCGGCAGCTGATATCGATGCTGTTGACCAGAGCACCGACTATCCGATGCCACCAGAACTTCGCCGTTTTTATATCGAAATGGGCGACGGCTTTGAGTTCGTTCCAAACGATGTTCCGGATACTCCTGCCTACGGATGGGCGCCCAATTGGCTCTCCGACTACTTAATCTCGAACCAAGGATTTCATATGGCCATTGAGGAGGAACTATGCAGGGAAGTGGACGGCGGTCGCCCACGAGTAGATGAACAGCTACTGCGCGTAGAAGCATTGAAGCGAAAGAGTTGGATTCCATTCTATGGTTTCACCGGCGGTGGAGATGTTCTCTGCCTTGATGCTGAGGGAAAGATTCAATTTTATCAGGCTTTGGATTGGACGGCAATGCCAGACCTCTGCAAAGGATTCGTGTTGGCAGAATCACTAACAGATTTTGTTGCGAGATGGAGCGAACATTCCTTTGTTGCTCCCAGTTGTGGTTGGACGTCGTTTTGCTGGAATCGCTCAGGTGTTTTCGATTGGTCACGATCCCATTTTCAAGTTACTTTTGCCCATGACCGTGCGAGCTAAGGTTTAGATATATTTACATGAGACTCCAATCTGAACCCAATCTTGCGGCATCGGAAACCCTTGTAAGTCAAAATAAAGCGGAGCCTAACAAGGCGCGGCTGGGCAACCCCTACCAGCTCGTTGTTTCGTCGGAGTTTTACCGTAACTTTAACCTCAACCACCGTTTCGACGCTCGCCCCCGCTGGTAGGGTTGCCAGCGCTTAGACGTTCTGCTTCCTAATCCGCGCAACAATTGCCATAGAACGTCAAGCTCACCACGAACGCAACGCGACATCAATGAAATCCAAACCCATCCAATCCGTTGCGAGCTTGGCGCTAGCCATTGACGCCTGCGGCGGCTCTGCCGCCGCTGCGCCGGGCGACCACTTGCCCAAACCAGAAGACCCAGTTGTATTACCCTCGGACGAGGAAACGGCTGCCTACATCAAGAACGTGCGGGAATCCAATCTACGGCTTCTCAAATACGACAAGGATGGGTGGGACGATCTTGAGGTGATGATTTGGAAATCGATTGATAAAAATTACAAGTTTGAGCCGGACAACAAGACGAAGGACACAGACGGGGACGGCATGAGCGACTACGAGGAAATGCTCGTCAACCGCAGCCCGATTTTCAAAGAACCAAATTACACCAGAGAGGAACGCATTGCGCAAATCCGCGAAGAACGCCGCCGGGCCATCCAGCGCGAAATCGCGATCATGGAGGAGGCCACGCGCCTGTGGCCAGTGCGCCAAGCGAAGCTGGCGGAAACGCTACAGCCTGCGTTCGAGGCTGGAAAGACGGTGGATGACCCGAATTTCCTCCGCCACGACAGCACTGCTGTCCGCGCCAGACTCCTCGACCGCCGGAACAAAGCCATGGCCGACCGTGTCAAGACGGAAGCGGAACTTGACGCCATCGCCACCAAGTATGGCGTGAAGCGTGCGGACGAACGCGGCACTTTAGTTGGCGAGAGTGAGCAGGGGCCTATTTTCATGTCTCCGCAGGATGCCATCGGAGCGAATTCCATCTTCGCGGACGACCTCTGGCCCGTTGGACTTTACCCGTGGCAGAACACCAGCCTGACACGGAACCTGACCGGTGCTGGCATCCGCGCGTCCATCTGGGAAGCCAATGCTTCCGATGGAACCGCCGGTATCCTCACCACGCACGGGGAGTTCAATAGTGCCCGGGCGGTGCAGGTGGACGGTGGCGCAGCCAGCAATCACGGAACCGCCGTGGCTAATGTCATGGTAGGTGGAGGAATCTATGATGTCTTCCGTGGGGCGACGAATTACGGAAAGCTGCTGCGGGGCATCGCTTACGAAGGTGAGGTGAGGGGGCATAACCTGAACGACTTTGTTTTCGAGACCACCAATGTCGTTTTGGACGGCCAGAGATTCTCCAATCATTCGTATGGAGTGAATGGCGGTTGGAAATCGATCAATGTCAGCGGCACGACGTGGTGGCTTTGGGAGGCATCCGCGTTTACGGAGGATCCACGACTGGGCTTGTATTCGCCCAGCGCTGCCAGCGGCAATTCATCGGCAGACCTGGACTCTTTCGTTGTGACCGCCGAGACGCACCTGCCTGTTTATGCCTCGGGGAACCCGAATGGTGGCGGTCCCGGCAATCCGGTGGCCCCTGCCACCACGGTCAGCCACCTGATTCCGAACGGCGGAGGCTATGCCGTTTCGACAGTCGTCCGCGACTGGATCAATGGGGATGATAGTTACGATACCGTGCTGTCGCCCGGCACGGCGAAGAATGTCCTCACCGTGGGTTCCATCACGGACATCAACGGCGCCTCCTTCGGCTTTTCTGGCTTCACGGGCACCGGGCCGACGGACGATGGCCGGATCAAACCGGAAGTCGTGGCGGTAGGCCAGCGGAATTCCGCCTTGGGTTATGGCGGTTCCCTATTCGCGGCCACCAAGGCCGGAGCGTCCGCTTACTACAACGGCATCACTGCGGATAGCGAAGGCACCGTCAATTTGGCCGGAACCAGCTTCGCGGCCCCATCCGTGGCGGGTGGCCTAATGCTGGCGGAGCAGAGGCGCAAACAGCTTCTGCCTTCGGCAGGGCCGCTGCTCGCCTCCACTTGGCGGGCCGCAGGCATTCACACGGCGTTGGATTATGGCACGCCCGGCCCTGACTACATCGGCGGCTACGGCATTTTCAACGCGGAGAAACTGGTCGCCTCGCTTGAGGCCGATGCCGCCCTGGGCCGCGGCACCCTCATCAAGGAGTTCACCGTGCAAACGGGCACCCCAAAGACGTTTTATGTAACCCTGCCCGCGAACACTGCTGGCGAGTTGACTCTCGCATGGAGCGACCCGGCGGGAAGCCCTCCCGCCTTTGCCACGGTGCTGGATGGGCAGACGGCGATGCTGGTGAACAACCTTGACTTGGTTGCACAAGACACGGTCACCCTTGCAAATCATCTCCCTTGGGTGCTTGATCCGAATTGGACCTTGGAGCGGGCGGCCGTCCGGGGAGCCGCCGCCACGCGCGGCGTGGATAGCCGCAACAACGCGGAGAAGGTAACCATTGATGCCGTGGCGCAGTCGAGACGCTTAAAGGTTGCCGTAAATCCTGTTGGAACACTCCAATCTGGAAGCCAAAAGGTCTCCCTGATTCTCAGCGGAGCGGTTCCCGAAACTCCGGTTGTTACCAGCTCTGGATTTACCATGAACCCGGCCAACCTGAACGAATATCAATTGACGTTCAGTTCCGATCCCGGCGCATTTTACACTCTCGAAACATCCACCACTCTCACAGGGACGTGGACTAGTGTATCAAGGGTCAAAGCTGAGAATAGCACGTCCACCGTGCTCACCAGCCGCAACCCAGCCGAGCCCCGCCGTTTCTGGCGGATGCGCCGCGGCCAATAGCTCCTGCAATGATCGCAAAGCTGCATTGGCTCTGGGCCTTGCTGCTCTTGCCCGGCTGGGCAGGAGCAGCAGTTGTCGTCACGTATCGCGGTGACGCCCCGAATACATTCAATCTGGAGTTTCCATGGATAACAGATTCGCAATTTGATATCAATGCGGATGGGATTGATGACCTCAGATTTACCGGGGATTACTTTGTTTCCGCCCTTCAATCGCACGGAACGAATCGATTCATTAGCACACTCTCCATTCCTCCAGACTTAGGAGGAGACGTTGCGCCTGTTCAATTAGAAAGCATCATTGGTGCGGATACGGCATTACTTGCTGGTGATTGGCACAAGCACACTGATAACGGAGGCGGCTCTGGCTTTGGCTTAAATTTCGGCTCCAATTCAATGCAGTATGCCGACGCCTACATTGGAGTGGAGTTTACGCTGGCAGATGGCGTCCATTACGGATGGATTCAATACGTTGGCTTCAGCAATCCAAAGACGGGCATTCTGCATACAGTTTATGGCGGGTATATCGACTCATGGGCGTGGGAGACGCAGTCTGGCGTCCCCATTATCGCCGGAGCCATTCCAGAACCTAGCACGGCGGCTTATATCGGAGGCAGCGCATTCCTAATCTGGCAGCGCAACGCCCATACCCGGAAGCAGAACAAGGCGCTGCAGCGAACACCTAGGGGCTGGCTCGTTTCAACGCTTAATTTAATTCGGAAGTTGTGTGGCTTCGGTTGAGCGCACCCCCACCCCTAGGCGTCGCTGAGCTTGGACGTTCGCTAAAAATTGAAATTCCTTCCGGCAACAAACTGGTAACCAACTCCACCCAATCCATGCACTACGATCGCCGGGTCGCTGAGCTTTCGCCGTTCGCCGAAG
>JBIHZT010000350.1:0-4827 GCA_044240265.1 Luteolibacter sp.
CGACGACGCCACCCTCTTCGAAACCGGGCCCGGCGGCACCGGTGCGCAGCTCCGCCTGCACGGCTCCACCCAGCGCGGCCAGGAAGGCGCGGGCGGCGTGCACCACGTCGCGTGGCGCGTGGCGGATTCCCAAGAACTGCTAGCCTGGCAGCGGCATCTGGAAAACCACGGCTGCGGAACCTCCGGCCCGGTCGAGCGGCACTATTTCAAATCGCTCTACTTCCGCATCCCCGGCGGCATCCTGTTTGAAATCGCCACCGACGGCCCCGGCTTCGCCGCCGATGGAGAGGACCCCGCGCACCTCGGCGAGACACTCGCGCTTCCACCATTCCTCGAACCACGCCGCGCGCAGATCGAGGCCGGGATCAAGCCACTTCACTATCAGCCCTCCCAGTCATGAGCACCTCACTGGATTTCATTCACCGCTTCGTTCCCTCGTCCAACGTGGCCACCGCCCCCACCCTGCTTCTGTTGCACGGCACCGGCGGAAACGAGCATGACCTCATCGACCTCGGCCGCTCGCTGGCACCCGATGCGAACCT
This sequence comes from Luteolibacter sp., assembly GCA_044240265.1. GTDB lineage: Bacteria > Verrucomicrobiota > Verrucomicrobiia > Verrucomicrobiales > Akkermansiaceae > Luteolibacter. Next base: position 543 of record JBIHZT010000350.1, read on the forward strand.
GCTCAGCCCGCGCGGCAAGGTTTCGGAAAACGGCATGCCACGCTTTTTCCGCCGCCTGGCAGAAGGCGTGTTCGACGAGGCGGACCTCATCCACCGCACGCACGAACTCGCCGATTTCGTCGCTGCCGCGGCAGAATATTACGGCTTCTCGCCGGACACGATCACCGCCGTCGGCTACTCGAATGGCGCTAACATCGCCGCGAGCCTTCTTTTTCTGCGCCCGGGAGTCTTGAAAGACGCGGTCCTCCTCCGTGCGATGGTGCCGCTAATCCCCGAAAAATCACCCTACCTCACCGGCAGCCGGATCTTCCTCGCCAGCGGACTGAGCGACCCGATCCTGCCCATCGACAACGCGCGGAAACTGGCCTCCATGTTTCGTGATGCGGGTGCGGATCTCACTTTCCAGGAAATCCTAGCGGGCCACCAGCTCACTTCCGGCGAGCTTGATGCGGCACGGGCTTGGTTTGCCGCCCCATAAAAAAGCCGCCCCGGTTTCCCGGGGCGGCTTGATGGATCGAGCGACGGTCAAAGACCGCCACTACAAATTACTTCTTCTTGGCGGCGCGCTTTTCCTCGATGGCAGCCTGGGCGGCGGCGAGGCGGGCGACCGGCACGCGGTAAGGCGAGCAGGAGACGTAGGCGAGGCCGAGCTTGTGGCAATAGACCACGGAATCCGGGTCACCACCGTGCTCACCGCAGATGCCAAGCTTGATGTCCGGACGGGTCTTGCGGCCCTTGGCGACGGCGATTTCCATCAGCTGGCCGACACCGGTGGTGTCGAGCGTGGCGAACGGGTTCTTCGCGAATACGTCGTTCTCGACGTATGGCAGCAGGAACGAGCCCATGTCGTCACGGCTGATGCCGAGCGCGGTCTGGGTGAGGTCGTTGGTGCCGAAGCTGAAGAACTCTGCGCCTTCCGCGATCTGGTCGGCGGTGAGGGCACCGCGCGGGACTTCGATCATGGTCCCGACCTGATATTCGAAGGTCACCTTCTTCTCCGCCATCACCTGCTTGGCGACGTTGTGGACGATTTCCGCCTGGAGATCGAACTCACGCTTGAATCCGACGAGCGGGATCATGACCTCGGGCTTCACCTTGATCTTCTTCTTCGCCACGTCAGCGGCGGCTTCGAAGATGGCGCGGGCCTGCATCTCGGTGATTTCCGGATAGGCAACTCCGAGACGGCAACCGCGGTGGCCGAGCATCGGGTTGAACTCGTGGAGATCGGCGACGCGCTGGATGATGATTTCCACCTTCATGCCGAGTTTCTTGGCGAGGTCCATTTGTTGCTCCTTCGTGTGAGGGAGGAACTCATGGAGCGGCGGGTCGAGCAGGCGGATGGTGGCGGGGAAACCCTTGAGGGTCTTGAAAATGCCGGTGAAATCCTCACGCTGATAGGGAAGGAGCTTGGCAAGCGCCGCGCGGCGGGCCGGCTCGTCGGTGGCGAGAATCATCTCGCGCATCGCGTCGATACGGTCGCCTTCGAAGAACATGTGCTCGGTGCGGGTCAGGCCGATGCCGGTGGCACCGAAGGCCATGGCGATGCGGGTCTGCTCCGGCGTGTCGGCATTGGTGCGGACGGCCATGCGGGTGGCTTGTTCACACCACTTCATCAGCTGGAGGAAGCTCTTGTATTTCTCGGTTTTGATCGCAGCCTTATCGCCGCTAACAATGCCGGAGATGATTTCCGATGGAGCCGTCTTGAGCTCGCCGCCATAGACGGTGCCGCTGGTGCCGTCGATGCTCATGTATTCGCCTTCCTTGAAGGTCTGGCCGGATGCTTTCACAGTCAGCTTCTCGTAGTCGATTTCCAGAGCGGCAGCTCCGCAAACGCAGACCTTGCCCATCTGGCGGGCAACGAGCGCGGCGTGGGAAGAAACACCCCCCTTGGCGGTGAGGATGCCTTCCGCAGCGATCATGCCGCGAAGATCTTCCGGGCTGGTTTCGTTACGAACTAGCAGGACTTTTTCACCGCGTGCTTCGGCGAGCACGGCGCGGTCGGCATTGAGGTAAACCTTGCCGGAAGCGGCACCCGGACCGGCTGGAAGGCCGGTGGCGATGACCTTGGCCTTGGCGGCCTCGGCGATGTCGAAGATCGGCGCAAGGAGTTGGTCGAGCTGATCGGCAGGGTTGCGCAACACGGCGGTTTCCCAGTCGATGAGTTTTTCCTTCACCATGTCCATCGAGAACTTGAGGGCGGCGGCGGCGGTGCGCTTGCCGTTGCGGGTCTGCAGCATGAACAGCTTGCCTTCCTGCACGGTGAACTCGACGTCCTGCACGTCCTTGAAATGTTTTTCAAGAATGGCGCGGACTTTCATGAGTTCGGCGAATGGCTTCGGCATCGCGGCCTTGAGCTTGCTAACCGGCTCCGGAGTGCGAACGCCGGCGACGACGTCTTCGCCCTGGGCGTTCATGAGGAACTCACCGTAGAATTCGTTTTTGCCGTTGGCCGGGTTGCGGGTGAAGGCAACGCCGGAACCAGAGGTTTCGCCGGTGTTGCCATAGACCATGGCCTGCACGTTGACGGCGGTACCCCATGCGGCGGGGATGTTATATTTGCGGCGATAGACGATCGCGCGGTCGTTCATCCACGAACCGAAGACAGCGCCGGCGGCACCGCGGAGCTGGTCCCATGGATCGCTCGGGAAGCTGTGGCCGGTGCGCTTTTTGACGAGGGCCTTGAAGCGCTTGACGAGCTCCTTCTGGTCGTCGGCGGTGAGATCGGAATCGATGATTTCCTTGCCGTATTTTTCGTGTTTGAAAGTTTCGATCGCGACTTCGAAGGGCTCGTGGTCTTCACCTTCCTCCTTTTGCACGCCGAGCACGACGTCGCCGTACATCTGGACGAAGCGGCGATAACAATCCCATGCGAAGCGCTCGTTCTTGGTGACGGTGGCGAGGGATTTGACGGTGTCGTCGTTGAGGCCGAGATTGAGGATGGTGTCCATCATGCCGGGCATGGAATCACGCGCGCCGGAGCGGACGGCCACGAGCAGCGGCATGCCCTTGGCATCGCCGAACTTGCAGCTCATGATTTTCTCCATGTTCTTCACGCCGGCTTCCATCTCCGCTTGGAGGGAAACAGGGTAAGTACGCTTGTTCTCGTAGAAGTAAGTGCAGACCTCGGTGGAGATCGTGAATCCGGGAGGCACTGGCAGACCGATGCGGGTCATTTCAGCGAGGTTGGCGCCTTTGCCGCCGAGCAGGGGCTTCATGCCACCGTTGCCGTCGGCCTTGCCGGCTCCCCAGTTGTAAACGTATTTGACCTTCTTTGCGGAGGCGGTCTTCTTCGCTGCGGATTTTTTAACCGCGGACTTGGCGGCTGCCGGAGCGCTCTTCTTGGCCGCAGGTTTTGCGACCTTCTTTTTGGTTGCCATCGTAGTGGTGATATCGAGTTAGGCGCATGGGTGATTGGATCGCTGAGAAAATCATTGACTCAGCCCAGCCCAAGGCGCGGGAGGCTATGAAGGTTGACATGACGGTGTCAATGAAGCAGGTGCTGGAAAAACGCCTTTAAACAAGCATGAAAACGCCTCTTGAAAGGCGTGGTTTGAGGCGGATTCGGTGGCTCGGAGAGCGCGGCCCGGAACTCAAGCTTCACGCTGGTCTTCCAGAGGAGCACGCTGAAGCGCGAACTCCGGACAGTCTGTTGGAAGACACTGGCTGGGGGAGGTTTCGGCAGCGGCTTCCGTTAGCCCTCCCCGGGCAGGCGCATGGAATTTCGAGCGAATTGAAGTCCTCGCTCCAGTTCGCTGACGCCTCATCGCAGCCCGCGGAGCAGCAACTCGGCGTTCGTCTTGGTCGCTTTGAGATTGGTCAGCAAAGTCTCGATGGCATCGCCGATGGGCAGCCCGGCGAGTTGCTTGCGGATGTCCACCACGCGGAGGAATTCATCCGGATGATAAAGACGGTCGTCATTGCGGGTACCGGACTGGGGGATGTGGATGGCTGGATAGACCCGGCGCTCGGCCAGCTCGCGATCGAGGCGGACCTCCATGTTGCCGGTGCCCTTGAACTCCTCGAAAACCACATCATCCAGGCGGCTCTCGGTTTCCACCAGCGCGGTCGCCAGAATGGTCAGCGAGCCACCTTCCTCGACATTGCGGGCGGTGCCGAAAAATTTCCGGGACTTCTGCAACGCCACCGGACTGACACCGCCGGAGCCGATCGGGCCGCCCTGCATCGCGGAGTTGTGCCCGCGGGCGAGACGGGTGAGACTGTCCAACAGAAGGATCACATCCTTGCCTTGCTCGACGAGCCGTTTGGCACGCTCGATGACGAGATC
>JBIHZT010000351.1:0-4810 GCA_044240265.1 Luteolibacter sp.
TTTCATGCGAGATGTACCTCTCCGCCACTACATCGGACCCAAGCGCACTTTGAACAACGTCGTGCTGCCAGGTTTGCCCGCGATCGATGGCATGGCTGTCGATCCAAACGCCTCCCACACCCCGACTCAGTATGGCAACGCGGCCTACATCTCCCTCCCGGCGAGCGAACTCGAGGCGACGCACCAACAGATTTCCAGACACCCTAACACCGCCCCCTTCATCTGTCGGCAGCTCATCCAGCGGCTCGTCACCAGCACGCCAAGTCGTGGCTATATCTACCGCGTCGTCCAGAAATTCAACGACAATGGCATTGGTGAATACGGGGACATGAAGGCGGTGATCAAGGCCATCCTTCTTGATTACGAAGCCCGCAGCTCGACGCTGCTCACGCAGCAGGGCTTCGGCAAACAGCGCGAGCCGATCTCCCGCGTGGCGGCGATCGCCCGCGCTTTCCCCGCGCCGGCAGCCATCGCCGGAAACTACAGCCAGACCGGAAATTTGATCACTGTTTCTGTCAGCCCGGCGGTGACCATTTCAAATGGCAGCAACGTCTTCCTGGATTTCAACGGAGCAACTCCGAGCGACGTGGATGACGCCGCCTACACCGTCATCAGTCCGAGCACTGCGGGTGACGTCACCACGTTCACCGCTCGTCCGAGATCCACCGAAGGGACGGTCACTTATTCCCAGACGGCGGCCTCGCTGGTCATCTATGTTTCCGACGAGCACAGCTTCGCCTCCGGCAGCAATGTCTATCTGGATTTCACGACCGTGCTGCCTGCCGAAGCAACCCAGCCGGCCGATGGCTTGTTTGCTGTAACAAGCGCTTACAAGGTCGGTACAAACAACAACAACAATTACTTCACGGTCCCGGCACCGCTGGCGAAGCGTGCGACCTACATTCAGGCGGCCAACAGCCAGACCATCACCCTGACCGTCCCGGCTGGACACAACTATGCGGAGAACGACTCGATCCAGATCGACTTCGTCACCGCTGGCGCACCTTCCGGCCTTTTCACCGTGCTCACCTCCACCTCGCCCACGCTGACTGTCACCGGCACGGACATCCCGACGACCGCTCGCGCTGGCAATGCCAACGTCATCCTCCCGGCCGACATCGTCCTCCGGAACGGTGCGCTCCTCGCAACCCGCGAAAGCTACGCGGTGGACCGCAGCGGCGGCACCGTGGCGCTGACCTTCAGTGACTGGGGTCTGGGGGAAACGGAAACCGATCTGAACCAGACCCCGATGCGCTCGCCCACGGTCTTCAATTTCTTCGAGCCGGACTACAGCTCCCCGGGCATCCTGGCGCAGGCCGGGCTGATCACCCCGGAGTTCCAGCTCACGTCCGATACCACGGTGATGCGTCAGGCCAATTTCATCTACAATGGCATCTTCAACGACCTCCACGGCATCCAGGGAGTTTCCAGCTTCAAAAACAGCAGCGACCGTGACATCGCGCTCGATTTCCGCCCGTGGATGGGTGTCGGCCCCGGCGGTTTGCCGTGGACTCACAACGACAACCTCGGGGCGTTTGTGGACAAGATGAGCGCCCTTCTGATGGCGGGCCAGCTACCCTCCACCGGCACGAACAATTACACCACCACTCCACGCACCATCGTGAATGCCAAGTCGGTCATCACCGATTACGCGCAGTCCCTGCCCTACGACAGGACTGTCACCGGACTCACTACCGCAGCCCTGACGGGCGTGACTGTTAGCGCGCACGGCTATACGACCGGTCAGAGCGTGACCATCGCGGGAGTGACCGGCACCGGCTTTAGCCCGGCGATCAACGGCACGTTCACCCTCACCGTGACGGGACCCAATACATTCACCGTTCCGGTGACTTGCACCACGGCGTCGGCAAACTTCACGGCTGCGACCGCCACCGTTTCCAGCGCGGCCCAGCCCATCACCGGCTTGAGCGGCTTCTGCACCTTGAGCGCGACGAACCACGGCGTGGCCACCGGCCAGACCATCACCATCTCTGGCGTGACCGGCGGCGCCTTCACTCCCGCCATCAACGGGGCCCACGTTGCAACCTCCACCGGGGCCGGCACCTTCCTTGTGCCGGTGACCCGCACGAGCAGCACCAACCAAAGCACCACCAATGCACGCATTTCCATCGTCGGCGGGTTTCCGGACCTGCTTCGCGACCGCATCAAGGCCGTCGTCCATCTGATGGTCACCTCGCCCGACTTCACCATTCAAAGGTAACCGCCGCCTCATTCCGAACCTTCACCGAACCAGGGAAAAAAAATCGTTTCACCTTCCTACCCGGCGGGATTTCATCCGGAAGTCCTGCCTGGCCGTTGGCACGATCTCGGTCGCGCAAACCATCCGCGACCTGCGGCTCATTAATTCCGCAGCCGCCCAGGAAACCTTCAGCGACTACAAGGCCCTCGTCTGCGTGTTCCTCGGCGGCGGCAACGACTCGAACAACCTGATCGTGCCCCGCAGCGGAGCCGACTACTCGAACTACGCCGCCATCCGGCAAAACCTGGCGCTGCCCGCCAGTTCCCTGCTCGCCATCAATCCGCTCAATTCCGATGGCCGCGACTACGGCCTGCATCCCGGCTGCTTGGAACTGCAGCAGTTGTTCGGCGAAGGAAAACTGGCGACGATGTTCAATGTGGGTCCATTAGTTTACCCGATGACCCGCGCCCAGTATTCGTCGAATGCCGTGGCCAAGCCACCCCAGCTCTTCTCGCACAGCGACCAGGTCACCCACTGGCAGACATCTCTCCCTGACCAGCCCCCGCGCTCCGGCTGGGGCGGGCGCATCGCGGATCTTCTGCACCCCGACCAGCTCGACCTCATGGAAGGTGTCCCCGGCCTGAACGCGGCGAAGATCGCGCTCTGCACCTCCATCGCCGGCAACAACACCTTCGAGGTCGGCGGCACCTATCAGCAATACCACGTCTCAACGGGCGGTGCCGTCACCATGAGCAACGTCACCGGCAACCGGCTGCAGGCGGTGAAAGACATCCTCTCCATCCCCAGCAACGTCGTCTCGAATCTCCAGCGGCAAGCTTATGCGGATGTCGTCGATGGGGCCTTGGCCACCGGTGATTTGCTCAACACCGCGATTTCCAACACCGACCCCATCAAGTTCCCCAACTACTGGACCGAGCCGTTCCCCACCTCGAACGGTCTCGCCGACCAGCTTCGCATGGTGGCGCGCATCATCGAGGGACGCGGACCGAACGAGTTGAACATGCGGCGGCAGATTTTTTACGTCACCGACGGCGGCTACGACACCCACACCTCGCAGGTCCAAAACAACGGCGCGACCGAGGCGGACCGCCTCCTCGGCGAGCACGCAACCCGCCTGACCCGCGTCAGCAAGGCGCTCTTCGCCTTTCAACGGGCGATGGCGCAGCTCGGCCTGGACGATAAAGTAACCACCTTCACCGCCAGCGATTTCGGCCGCACCTTCCGCACCAACGGCCAGGGCAGCGACCACGGATGGGGCAGCCATCACCTCATGATGGGCGGTGCAGTACGCGGCGGACGGATTTACGGCACCTTTCCCACGCTCCAGACGAATGGCCCGGACGCCGTGCCGACCTCCAATGAAGGCCGCTGGATTCCCACCACCTCCGTCGATCAGTATTCGGCGACGCTTGCCAGATGGTTCGGAGTTTCCGATTCCAACATGGCGACCGTGTTTCCGAACATCGGCCGCTTTGCCAATATGGAAAACTTCATGTTATAGTCCCGTGCCCGTTTTTTCTCACAAGCGGACTGTCCTCTTAATGGCGATCATCGTCGGCGTGCTGATTTGGAATCACAATCGCCCCAATGATCTCCCAACGACGCAGGAAACGCAAAGGCCACTGCCGAAGGTAGCGCCATCCCCACCGCCACCCCCGGTCGAGTCCTCGCCGCCTGCCACCGCCGAGATCCCGGTCCCGCCAGCTTCTCCCGCCACGGCTCCTCCCGCCGCAGCCTTGCCCGTGCCGGCCACCCCGCCTCCCACGGCCGCGCCAGTCCTTCCCGGTTCCGCGACTGAGATTCCGGCAGCGGCAGAAGATATCACTGAAGACCTCAGTGCGGTCGATGCCGCGATCCGCAGTTTTCAAACCGTTCTCGGCGAAAACCCCATCGGCTCGAACGCCGAAATCACCGCCGCGCTGCTAGGAAACAACCTCAAGCAAATTAAACTCGAACTGCCCGCCGGCTCACAACTGAACAGCCAGGGGGAAATGTGCGACCGCTGGGGCACGCCCTACTTTTTCCACCAAGTCTCCGCCACCGAAATGGAAATCCGCTCTGCCGGCCCGGACCGCCGGATGTGGACGGGCGATGATTCGCAGCTCTAGGCTGATCAAGTCCTATCGCGCCGGCCGTACCGGAAAACTGAAGGCCAGCACGTCATCCACCCCGTTCATCCGGACCTCCGCGAACAAATCGCAGGTGCCGGCGGACGCGGGCCGAAAGCGGAAGTCGATCTCCACGCTCCCCGGGACTTCGGGCTGGGCGGCGGGGCCGGTGGCGCGAATCGGGATGGCTTCCTTCGCTGCGTTTGAAAAGGCGATGAGGTGGGCAGACGTGCCGAAAACCGGTTCCAGCGGCGTCATCGGCTGACCGTCGGCCCGCGTGATGATCAGCCGGGCGACGGCGATTTCCCCGGCACGTGGCGCCCCGCCCACGAAGCGCACCTCGGCCTTGAAGTCTCCGCGGGTGATGGCCAGCGTCTCCTTGGTGGTGGCCGTCGGAGCTGTAACGACCGGTGCCAAGTCCATGCCGAGCAATTCCTCACGCCCCGTTTGCTCCAGAGTCGCCGCGACCCAAAGGCGATGC
>JBIHZT010000014.1:0-15699 GCA_044240265.1 Luteolibacter sp.
GGCGGCGTCCGTTTCCGGAACGACACATCCACCGCGTGTGATCAAGGGCGTCAGAGGCCCACAGGCAAACAGCAAACAGGCGGGAAAAATCAGCGTTGAGCGGCTCACAAATTGGTTAAGTATCCTTTAATGTTTGGCCGGTCCAGTCAGAATCTTAGGTGTGCCGCCCCCCCCTTTTTTTTCGCCTCCGGTCCGGCCACCAGCTCTTTCAACGGCCTTCACCCCAAAGCAAATTCCTGTCCCTTGCGCCGCCGCCACGCTCAGAGTCCCCACGCTCCGGCTTGCGTGCGCTTCGCGGTGCTTTCGAGTTCCTTGAGGTGGGTCTTGTGCTTCGCGGCGGGTGTTCCGTCCGGTAAATCCGCGCCCTTGGTGTGGATGCGGACCAATCCTTTTTCCACGAGGAGCTCTTGCAGCCAGCGGGATTTCCCATCCTGTCGCACACTGACAAAGGCGTGAAAGCGGTTGTCGTGGAAAGGACTGTCCCAGCGGGTGTGAATGTCGAACGGGCGGCTGGCGAGGAGGTCGAGGGTGAAATGTTTGGCGTCCTGCCCGATCTTCACCGCCTGCTGCGGGGTGATTCCGCCCATTTCCGCCGCCTGCTCGCGGATCCGCGGGTGGTTGGTGTCGCCGCCGGCGTAGCTCTTGAAGGCGCTCTCCGGGGTGTCCACGAAGTAGAGCCGGAATTCGGCTTTTTTCCCGTCGGGTAATTTCACCAGGAAGCTGTCGCCGTCGTTGTTGCGGGCCTGGGCGAGGGTGCAGTTGCGAAAAAGTTCGTAGGTGCCGGATTTCCCGGGCTTCTCAGCGGTTTTTCCGGCGGGCGCTGGCGCTTGGGACTCCCGCCCGGTTTTCGGCGCGGGGCGGGTTTCGTTGAAGGCCCAGACGGCGAGGGCGGCGACGATGAGCAGGACCGTGAACCAGGAATTCTTTGGCTTGGACTTCGCCATCATCTCACAACCCGCTGAATCCCTCGTAGGGCTGGTAGGTCCCGGTCGGCAGGGCGACGGGGCGCCATTCGCGGTTCATCTGCCGGTGCTTGTTGATGAAGTCGGTGGGGTCGGCCCAGTTGACCAAGTCGGCCGGGACGCCGTTGCGTGCCATGCCGATGGTGATGTTGTGACGGATTTCAAAATGCAGGTGGGCCGGATACATGCCGAAGTTGGTGCCGATGGTCCCGATTTGTTGGCCGCGTTTGATGCGCTGGCCGGTTTTGACGAGCATCACATCGAGATGGCCGTTGAGGGTGTCGATGTATTTCACCTGGCCGGAGGTATCCCGGTAGGCGTGGCGGGTGAGGACCACGTTGCCCCAGCCGCTGCGGACGTTGTGGGCGAAGGTGACAATGCCATCGGCGATCGCGAAGACGGGATCACCGAGGTCCTTGTCGCCGCCGGCGCGGCCGTTCCAGTCCTCGCCATAGTGGCGGGGTTCCCGCAGGCGCAGGCCGCGGGCCTTGTAGTAGCCTTCCGCATTGGGCTTGCCGACGGGGAAGTCGAAGCCGTCGGCAAGGTTGATTTTGGTCTCCTGGGCGGCGGCGGGATGGCAGACGAGAAGCACCGCGAGGAGCGCTGCCAATTTCCGCCATGTGTTGCCGCCTGCCGTCATCGGGCGACACTGGACCCTTCCGAGAGGCATGCCGCAAGCGCAAAAAAAGCGGCGTGGCCATCGAGCCGCGCCGCTTTGGAAAGTCCGGAGTGCTTCCGGATCAATGCTGTTCTTCGATCTTGAGCGGGCGATAGCCGCCGATGGACTTGAAGTAAACCAGCAGGAGCAGGAAGATCACCGCCATCGTCGCCGGGATGTAGGCGTCGGCCTTGAGCGTCTTGCGGTCGCCGATGATGCTCGCCTCGGCGAGGGTCTTCTGCTCAGGAGTCTTCTCCTTGGCAGTCTGGGCTTCGGACAGCTTGGTGCCGTCGAGACCGGTCACTGGATCCAGGAAAAGAAAGCTGCCGGGCTTTTCCGCCTTGTTCGCTTCGTAAAGTGCGGGGCTGGTTTCCTTGAGGTGCTCGACGGTGAAGCGGTCTTTGGCGTAACCGAGCCCGGGCCCGCCGAGCAGGCCGGCGGACATCATCCCGATGCCGCCCATGATGGACATGGCGATGGCACCGGTGCGCGGGAAGCGGTCACCGACGACTGCCAGCATGGTCGGCCAGAAGAAGGTTTTGCCGAGAGCATAGACGGTCAGAGCCAGCATGGCGCCGACGAATGTGGTGATGCCGCTGACGAGGTTGAGGCCGATGACCGCGAGGATCGAGCAGATCAGCAGCAGGCCGATCGGCGAGATTTTCAGTTTGCTCTCGATGAAGTGTGCTGAGAAGCGCAGGGCGAACATGAGCAGTGAGGTGAAAACAAAGAGGATCTTGCCTTGCTCCGGCGTCAGGATGTTCCCGGTGATGTTCTGGATCCAGCCGTCCGTGCCGAGCTCGACCGCGCCAACCAGGGCGTGGGCGATGAAGAGGACGAAGAGCAGGATCGCGCCGATCGAAAACCGGGTCATGACGCCGACAGTGAGCAGCAGCGCTGCACCGATGCCCCAAGCGGCGGCATTTGGCAGTCTCAATGCGTCCTGGAAAAACAATACCAGCAGGTAGCAGGCGACCGCGGAACCGAGGATGCCGACTTCCTTGAGCATTTCGCCGACTTTGAGCCCTTTGGCAGCGGCTTCGGATTTCGGAAAGGACTGGCCGAAGAAGGCGAACCCGTAAAGCAGGGTTGGGATCAGGAACAGGCCGAGCTGGACCTTCCAGCTAACACCGCCCTCACCACCGAGGGTCCAGCCGATCAAGCCGCCGACGACCAGGCCGGCAGGCCATGAGGCGTGGAGGATGTTGAGGTAGTGGGTGCGGTTTTTCGGGAAAAGCGTGGCCACCAGCGGGTTCGCGACGGCTTCCAAGGTTCCGTTAGCCAGGGCGAAAACGAAAGTGCCCCAGTAAAGGAACAAATAGGCGGTTTCCTGCGGCTGGCCCTTGTTCGCGGCGAAGGTGATGACCGCGGACAGGACGTGGAACAGAAATGCGGCGAAGACCAGCTTGCCGTAACCGATTTTGTCCACCACCACTCCGCCGATGATAATGCCGAAGCAGAATCCGGTGAATCCCGCACCGCCGATGGCTCCGAGCTGTGCGCCGGTGAATCCAAAGTCGGCCGCCCAGTTGGCCAGGATGCCGCCGCGGACACCGAAGCCGATTCCGGCAGCTAGAATGGCTAGAAATCCGGCCCAAAGGAGCCGCTTGGCGTTAGGTATGGTGGTTGTGTCTGTGTTTGTCATGGGATTTGATGTCTGCTGGAGTTAGCGGTTCCAGTTTGGGATGGCAAGGAATAGGGGTGAGAAATTTCACCTTGCGGCAAGCTGGATTTGTGCTCGCGAGATGGTCGCGACGAATTACCCGGATTTTTGCAACGAGCTTTCAGTGAATTGCCTCGCAGTCTCACAAATCACTGTCCTGGTGGCGTCCGCCCACCATTTTTCCTGAAAAAACGATGCAGCGGTCGAGCACGGCGTCGTTTCCAACCCTTCCGCCGGGCCAAATCACCGAGTCCCGGACCACCGCGCCCGCTTCGATCACGGCTCCCGGACCGACCACGGACCGCTCGACGAGCGCGCCCGCCGCCACCACCGCCTGCGGGTGAACCGCCGGCGCAAGATCCAGCTCGCGATGGGCTTGGAGATAGGATTCCCGGTCGCCGAGATCCAGCCAGACGCCCTCGTCCAGCACGATGGCTCCGAGTCGGCCGGATTTCGCGAGTTCGAGAAATGCCGGGATCACGGAAATTTTTTCGCCCGCCGGGATCAGGTCGAGGAAGTCGGGGTTCACGCAGTAAATCCCGGTGAAGACGTGGGTTCCTTCCGCCCGGCCGAGCGCGTTCCGGATGTCAGTCACGCCGGTGCCGGATTCGTTGATCGCGATGTGTTTGGCGACGCCCGCCGAGCGCAGCGCCAGCGTCACTGGCAGACCGGAAGACTCGTGGGCGGCGATGAGTTTCGCCAATGGCAGTGTTGAGAAAATGTCGCCATTGTGGACGAGCAGCGGGTCGCCGCCGATCCATGCCGCGATGTTTTTCAGCCCGCCGCCGGTTTCCAGCAGGACGGGTTCGTGAAACAAAGTCACCGTGTGTTCGCCACCGAAATTTCCCCAAGCTTCCGGGAGATGGTGCGTGTTGACCGCGAAGCGCGAGATCCCGGCCGCCGCGCAGGCATCCGCCGCCCACGCCGCCAACGGGCGGTGGAAAAGGGGCACAAGCGGCTTTGGCAGGCATCCCGTCAGCGGGCGCAGGCGGTTGCCGAGTCCGGCACCGAGGATAAAGGCGTTTTTCACGAACATGGCTTTGACTGGCAGGACCGACGATTTCAAGTCCGATCCCGCAAGAGTCCTCGACTCCGCTTGAAATCCCCTCATCCTCGCGACCGATGCGCCGCACGGGAACCGTCCACACACGCTATCAAACGCTGGAAATCTGGAAGTCGGACCTGGCGACGGAGTTCCGGGTGGAAGGCGCGCTGCACGCGTCATTTCACCGGAAGCGCTTTCTCACCGGCCTCGCGTGGGATCTCATCGCCGCCGCCGCGCTGCTCCGCAAGGACGGTCCGCCGCGCTCGGTGCTGATGCTCGGTCTGGCCGGCGGCACCGCCTACCGCGTGCTGCGGCATTTGTTGCCGGACTGCAAACTCACCGCCATCGACATCGACGCGGAAATCATCGACCTCGCCCGCGAACACATGGATCTCGGCGCGCTCGACATCGAGATTCACACCACCGACGCCTACCCGTGGCTGGCGAAAAACCGGCGCAAGTTCGATGTGGTTTTCGACGACATCTACCTCGCCGGCAAGACCGACGTCTTCCGCCCGCAGGCGTGGAATCCGGAATTGCTGGCCCATCTCCGGCGGGCGGTGGCTCCCGGCGGCGTGCTCGCGGTGAACCTGATCACCGGCCCCGGCCACCGGACGATGCAGTCGCTGACGCGGAAAATTTTGTGCGAGGCCTTCCCGCAAGTGCGCAGCCTCACGACGCCGGCGGGCATGAATGAGGTGCTCGTCGCCGGTGACGTCGTCGCCACGGGGCGGCAGCTCGTGCCCTATAACGATTCCTTTCCGGATTGGCGCGACCGGATGTTTTGGGACCGCGTGGCCGTGAGGAGGATTTCCTGAAATCATGCCGGACGTCATCCACGAGCTTTACGAAAAACAAGCCTATCCGCCGATGAGCCATCCCTTGTCGGATCCGGCGGTGACGGCGGTGGCGGCGCGAATCGCCGGACTGGACGTGCCGCATCCCCGGCGGGCGCGGATTCTGGAAATCGGCTGCTGCTCGGGACACAATCTAATCCCGCTGGCCCAACGCTGGCCGGAAAGCCGCTTCACCGGCATCGACCTTGCCGTGCGGTCCATCGCCGGAGCGCGCGACCGCGCCGCGCGGGCGGGTCTTGGAAATGTGGAGTTCCACGCCGTCGATCTGCGGGAATTCGCGCCGACGGACGGGCCGTTTGATTTCATCATCGCGCACGGATTTTTCTCATGGGTGCGGGACGATGCGAAGGCGGCGCTGCTCGTTTTCTGCCACAAGCACCTAAGCGCCAATGGCATCGCGACGGTGAGCTTCAACCTGGAATGCGGCTGGAAACCCCGCCTGCCGGTGATTGCAAAAGCCCGCGCGATCCAGCAGGCCGGCGGAGTGGACGAAGTTTCCGCGTTGGAAATCCTGAAATCCGTGACCCCTCCGGACGCCCCGGAAATCGCGATCATCGACGATATGCTGGCGAAAGGTGCCGCTATCCTCCCCTTCGACGACTTCAGCCCGGTCAACGACCCGTGGCCGCTGGACCGCGTCGTGCGGGCGGCGACGAATGCCGGGCTGCGCTGGCTCGGCGAATCCGATCCCGGAGAAAACCTCCCGTCGGAACTCAGCGAGGAATTTCTCGTGGAGCTTCGCAACCAGGTGCGCGATCCGCTCGCCTACCAACTCGCCGTGGACGAGGCCTTGGGGCGGACGTTCCGGTCCGGCGTCTTGTGCCGTGCGGATGCCGCTGTGGCTCAGCGGCTTTCGCTGGAAAAAGCGTTGGAATTTTCGGTCCGGGCGGGTGAACCACCGACGGACGCCGCCGACAGGGAGCTTTTTCAAACCGTCGAATCCTTCGCTCCGGCTTGTGTGCCGGTGCGGCAAATCCTGCCGGGTGGTGACGTCCGGTCGCTGTCCCGCCAGCTTCACGACGGGATCACCCGTGGCTGGCTCAGGCCGCGGATCGAGCCGGTCGGATTCGATCCCGAGCCGCCGGATTTTCCCCGGCTCGATGCATTCCGCCTGCTTTGCGCGCGGGAGCATCTGCCGCTGGTCGATGCCTGGCACAAGCCATGCGCCTTTCCGCAGTCGCACCATCAGGTGCTGGCGGCCATGGACGGCAGTCGCAGCCGCGAAGAGCTCGCGGCACTTTCAAAAGTACGCTGCCCGGAACTCGCGTTCGACCCGTGGCTCCGGCATCTCGCTTGGCGCGGGATGTTCGCCTGATTATTTGGTGCCACTCACCGCGCCATCGCAGCAACTGCCGTCCGGTTTGAAATACTCGGGCAAGCACTTGCAGGATTGCTTCATCGTCATCGGGTCCAGCGGAGTGACGGTGCGGCAGGAGCTTGCGAAAAACGCGACGCCAAGGATCGGGAGCAACAGTAGGAGTTTCATGGGATGAATCGGGTGTGGCTGACACCTAGCAAACCCAAATGAAGAACTCCAGCAATCTCTTTGCATCCCGTGCGATGGCGATGCGGCCGGGCGGCTTGCCCGGCACCGCGACCGCTGGCGAGCCTGGGGAGGGCGGAATTGACTTCTGCGGGCGGTGGGCCGTGTCCCATTATTTAGTGACATGACAAGATTGAGAATTTCGGGCACTTTCTCATCCGTCGAGGGGAGAGGTCCCCGGTTTCAAATTCATGACAAAACAAAAGAGGCCGCACGGGTGTGCGGCCTCTTTTGTTTTTTGAGTTGAGCGGGCTTAGGATTGGCGTCGGGCGAGTCTGGAGACATGCGGCCCAAGCGCGGAAATTTGGCGGGATTGGGGATTGCAGATTGTGAAATGGAATTTAGAAGGCCTCTGCGGATGCGCCGTTCTGATGTCGCCGCGCCAATCATCCTTATTTCACCCATGTCCTCCTCGTCCAATCATTCCCAATCCGCCATCGTCATCGGCGGCACCATCGCCATCGACCATGTCAAGACTCCGGACGCGGAAGCTGCGAACCTGCTGGGTGGATCCGCCGCCTACGCCGCGCTGGCGGCTTCGTTTTTCAGCCGGCCGGTGTCGTTGATCGGCATCATCGGGCATGATTTTCCGCAGGAGCATCTGGCGATGCTGGAGGCGCGCGGGGTTACGCTCGACGGGGTGGAACGCTCGGAAAACGAGTCATTCACCTGGTCCGGCGAGTATCACGCGAACATGAACGAGCGCACAACCCACCGGGTGGGCCTGAATGTGCTGGAAAGCTGGCAGGTGAAAGTGCCGGCCGTTTCCGCCTCGGCGCCCATCGTGGTGCTGGCGAACATGTCGCCGGACAACCAGCTCGAAATGCTGGGGCAGTGTGGAATCGGGGAAGGCTCCGCTGCCGAATCCCGATTCGTTATCGCGGATACGATGGACCTTTGGATCGAGATCGCCAACGAGCGCCTCCACGAGGTGCTGCCGCAGTTGGATTTGTTCGTATTGAACGAAGGTGAGGCGCGCGAACTGGCGGGCACGTCGAATCTCATCAAGGCCGGGCGCTTGCTGTTGGAAAAGGGCCCGCGTCATGTGGTGATCAAGCTGGGTGAGTTCGGGGCGATTTTGTTCTCATCGTCCGCGGCGGATTCCGAAGTCGAGCTTTTCCGCGCTTCCGCATGGCCGCTGGAGGCGGTGGCGGACCCGACGGGTGCCGGGGATACTTTCCTGGGGGCGATGGCGGGCTATCTGGCAGCGCAGGGCGCGCCTCCTTACGCTGCGGCGACACTGCGGCAGGCGATTGTGCAAGGTTCGATGCTCGCCTCGTTCACATGCGAGGCGTTTTCGACACGGCGGCTGGAGGATCTGTCGGCGGAGGATCTGGCGGAACGGTTGGATTTGTTCCGCGCGGCGACGCATTGGTGAGTGACGAGGGGCGCCGAATGATCGCCCAAAGGCCACGGGATGCCGATGAATATCCAGCCGGCGGTTGATCGGCGGCTTCTTCTTTTTTCCGATGGCACGTTCCTCTTCCGGCGCAGGGCGGCGGGATTCCGCGGTTTCCCGGCAAACTCCTGGCTTCCCCGATACCAACCGCGCCGTTCAGACTTTGGTGACGCTTGGGCGCAGCCTTTCCCAATCATCCGCCGAAACCGAACAGGGATCCGCTGCGACGAAGTGGCCGGGCGAAATCTCCCGCAGCGAGAGGTCCGCGCCGATGGTTTCCTCGTAGCGCGGGTGGTTCATGCGGTGGCCGAAGGCGCTGCCGGGAGGTGGGTCGATGGGGGAGGGGACGTCACCTTCCAGCAGGATTTTTTTCCGCTTAACCTTCGGGTCGTGCGAGGGAATCGCGGAGAGCAGCGCCTTGGTGTAGGCATGGCGCGGGTCCTGGTAGATGGCCTCGGCGGTGGCGAGCTCGACGATTTTTCCGAGATACATCACGGCCACCCGGTCACTCACGTGTTTCACCACCGAGAGGTCGTGGGCGATGAACAGGTAGGACAGCCCGAAGTCGCGCTGCAGTTCGATGAGCAGGTTGAGAATCTGTGATTGCACCGAGACATCGAGTGCGGAAACCGGTTCGTCGCAGACGATCAATTTCGGTTTCAAGGCCAGCGCCCGGGCGATGCCGATGCGCTGCCGCTGGCCACCGGAGAACTCGAAGGAATACCGCTCGGCGGAAGACGCCGGCAGGCCCACGCGGTCCAGCAGGTCGTTCACCCACTTCAGTCGCTCTCCGCGGTTGCCCAGGCTGTGGATGATGAATGGCTCCTCGATGATCGCCCGCACACTCATCCGCGGGTCTAACGATTCAGCGGGATCCTGGAAGATCATCTGGAAATTCCGGCGCAACGGCCGCAGCGAATGCTGGCTTGCACGGCTGATGTCGGCTTGCTCGAAATGGATGCTGCCGGACGTCGGCTTGAGCAGCCGGACGATGGCTTTTCCGAGCGTGGATTTCCCACAACCGGACTCCCCCACCAAGCCCAGCGTCTCACCGGGGGCGATATCTAACGAAACGCCGTCCACCGCGCGGACGGCCCCGGTCTGGCGCAGCATGACGCCGGAGCGCACCGGGAAGTGGACGCGGAGATCGTTGACTGATAGAAGACTCATGGCTGGTAACATTCCGGGCAGGTTTCCACCCAGTGGCCGGGCGAGACTTCCTCGAACTTCGGCCGCTCGCGGGTGATGGCGCCGGTGCGGCCCATGCGCTGGCAGAAACGGCAGCCGTGCGAGTAGTCGGCGAGGGAGGCGACCATGCCGGGGATGGTGTTGAGAACCGACTTGGAGGGAGTGTCGAGCGTCGGGATCGAGTGCAGGAGACCTTTGGTGTAGGCGTGCAGTGGATTGGAAAAAAGCTCCTCGGCGCTCGCTTTCTCGACGACGCGGCCGGCATACATCACCACGACTTCATCGCAGGTTTCCGCGATGACTCCGAGGTCGTGGGTGATGAGGATGGTGGACATGCCCATCTCGGACTGGAGCCGCTGCATGAGATCGAGAATCTGCGCCTGCACCGTCACGTCGAGCGCGGTGGTCGGCTCGTCAGCGATGAGCAATGACGGCCGGCAGGCGAGCGCCATGGCGATGACCACGCGCTGGCGCATCCCGCCGGAGAGATGGTGCGGATAGTCCATCATCCGCTTTTCCGGCGCGGGGATGCGGACCATTTGCAGCATTTCGGTCGCGGCCTCCCAGCAGGCGGCATTGGAGAGCTTGGTGTGCAGCCGGAAGACCTCGGCCACCTGCCGGCCAATGCGGTGCACGGGATTGAGAGCGGCCATGGGTTCCTGGAAAATCACGCCGATCTCACCGCCGCGGATGCGCTGGATTTCCCGGTCGCTGGCCCGCACCAGGTCGCTGCCACGAAAATAAACATGTCCGCCGAGGATTTTCCCCGCTGGCTGCGGCAGCAGGCGGATGATCGACATGGCGGTGACGCTTTTCCCGCAGCCGGACTCGCCGACGATGCCCACGGTCTTGCCGGCGGGCACGGTGAAGGAGACGTGATCGACCGCACGCAGCAGGCCGTGGTCGGTCTCGAAGGAGGTGATCAACTGTTCCACCTCGAGGATGTTTTCCGTTTCGGGAATCATGGTTCTTCGCGGGTGATTGGTGGTTTGACCCGATAGTCCTCGATGGTGCGGGTGGTTTCGCCGAAGGATTTCCCGGCGCGGCGCGCGGCCATGGTTTCTTTTTTCAACTCCTCATCCACCCAGAAGACGTAGACTTCATGGGGATCGTAAACGACGGGCGGGCTGAAATGAGTGGTCGGGCAGTCAGGCCATTTCACCCAGCGCCACGAGCCGATGCGGACGAAATCCACCGAGTAGCCGGGAACGAAGAACGCCTCGTCGTGCATGATTCGCTGGAGCTTCCAGGCGGCGTCCTTGAGCTCGTCCGCCGTGCTGGCGGTGCGGACTTTCTCGCTGAGCACGTCGGTATCCGCGCGGTGCCAGGCGAAGATGTTGTTCGTCTGCGGTTTCAAATTCCCCTTCTCGTCGATGGCGTTGGAGGAGTGGAGGAACTGATGGAAATCCGGAACCGGCGGGCCGATCAACCAGCTGCCGAGCGCCATTTCGTGTTGTTTCTGCATTTCCTTTTTATAGGCGACGGTCGGTTCCAGCCCGTCGAGCCGCAACTCGAAGCCGCACGCTTTCGCCTCCTCGCGCAGGATCGCGAAGATCCGGTCGATCTGCGGCATCGCCGGATAGGTGACGGCGACCGAGAGCCGGGTGCCGTCGGGCTTGGCGAGGATGCCGTCGCGGCCTTCCCGGGTGTAGCCGGCCTTGGCGAACGCGGCGCGCGCGGCGTCGATGGAGAACGGTCGGGCGACGATGGAGGGATCGCTGAAGAGGACGTAGCCTTCGTTAAAGGCGTTGAGCCGCTGATAGTCGCCGCGGAACATGACGTCGATGACTTTCTGCCAGTTCATCGCGTGGTGGATGCCCACGCGCACGTCGAGGTTGTCGAGAGGCGGCTTGCTGACATTCAGATAGAGGCCGCGCGGGACCTTGGGATACTTGTTATAAAAAGTGACGCGCTCGATGTAGCCTTTATAAACCGGATCGATCTCGGATTTTTCATACCATAGCTGGGGCTGGGTGAGGAAAAACGTATCGAGCTCGCCGGCGCGGAACAGCTCGAACGCCTTGGACTCGTCGCGCACCACCGTGTTGACGAGCTTGTCGGGATTGAAGCGGTGCTGGTAGTATTTCCGGTCCTTCGCCCACCAGTTTTTAACGCGGGTCTGGGTGATGGACGCGCCTTTGACGATGTCCTCCGGCAGCACTTCGTAAGCGCCGGTGGTGGGCGGGAAGCGCCACTGATAGCGCTCGCTGTAGTCGGGCCCGTATTCCGAGTAGAAATGCGGCGGCGAGGGAGTGATGGCTCCGGCGATGACGGGAGCGTAGATTTTCGCCTCGGGCAGGGAGACGGAGACGGTCATGTCGTCATACATCGCGATCTGTGCGATGTTCTCCCGGTAGTATTGCTTCGAGTAGGGATTGACGATGTTGTCGGAGACGCGGAGATAGACGGAGATGAGGAAGTCCCTCGCCTTGACGGGCACGCCGTCCGAGTAGCGGGCTTCCGGGTCGATGCGGAAATAGATGGTGCGGCCGTCGCTGGAGGTGGCCCACTCGCTGGCGAGTCCGGGAATCATCTCCATCGTTTCCGGGTGGAGGTTCACCATCGGCATGTCGATGTAGTCGTAGAGGTCGCCGCGGAAGGAGTTGTTGGAGTTGTCGCCGAAGGGGCGGATGGTCGGCGGAAAGCTTGCGATCGAGCGCCGGAAGGCACCGCCTTTCTTCGCGGCGGGATCGCCGATCTCCGGCTGGTCCATGCCGTTTTCCCAAACGAGGTCCGCCGGGATTTCCGCCGGGGTCCCGATCTTCAGGAAGCCGCCGAGGGCCAGGCGGAAGTTCCATTTTTCCTGGTCGATCCGCAGTGCTTCGGCACGGATTTCGAGGGTGGTTTTCGCCTCGCCTTGCGCGGTGGCAAGTTCGGTGGTGACGGTGGTGATTTCCTTTCCGGTGGCCGCCTGCTGGGTTTTCAGCCAGTTCTCGATATAGCGGTTATACTCCGGCATAAAGGAGTCGAACTCCAGCTTGCGCGAAATTTCCTGGTCCTCGCGCCGGCAACCAGCCGTGACAAGGACGAGCAAACCCAGGAATGTAAGCAGGCGGCGCATCAACGGTAATAAGTGAATTTTTTCGGGTCGAAGGCCTCGCGGACCGCTTCGCCGACGAAGGTGATGAGGACCAGCAGTCCGACGAGCACGACGAAGGTGGAGGTGACCAGCCACGGTGCGGATAGATTGGAAAGCCCGTCGTTGAGCAGCCGGCCCCAGGTGGCGTATTCCGGCGGCAGCCCGAAGCCGAGGTAGTCGAGCGAGGTGAGCGCGAAGATCAGCCCGGACATGGTGAAGGGCACCAGCGTGACGATGATGGCGACGGTGTTAGGCAACAGGTGGCGGAATAGAATCCGCGGCGTGCCGGCTCCAAGAACCTTGGCGGCGGAAATGTAATCCCGCTCCTTGTCGCGGTAGGCGGCGGTGCGCATCAGCGCGGTCATGCCCATCCAACCGAAGGCCACGAGGATGGTGAGGATGATGGGCAGTCCCTTGAAGTTGTCCGGTACCATGCTGGAGAAAATGATAACGATGAACAGGAACGGCATGTTCGAGAAAATTTCAATCAGCCGCTGCGAGACCATGTCGAACCAGCCGCCGAAGTAACCCATCATCATGCCGATGGTGATGCCGATGAGATAGACAATGGGCAGATAGATGAGCGCCGCCTTGAAGTTCACCTGCAAGCCGCCGTAAAGGTAGGCCAGCACGTCGTAACCCTGCGAGGTGGTGCCCAGCCAGTTCCCCTCCTCGGGGATGGGCGGCGCGGGATGGTATTTCACCGCGCGCAGGTCGCTGCTCTTGAGGGCGAGAAACTCGTCTTTGGCACCCGCGCCGTTGTAGCGCTCCGAGATGAGCGCGCCGTCTTTGTATTCCGCGCTGTAAACCGGCAGGCCTTCCGCGTTCCAGCCGTCGGCGGGTCCGGTTAGGACGCCGTTTCGCATCGTGTAGCGCAGGTGCATTTTCGCCTCGGCGGTGTCGAAGTATTTCGCGGCGAGTCCCCAGTAAGGCTTGGTGCCGGTTTCACAATAAACTCCCTTTTGAAATTCGAGAGACTTGGAGCGGGGTTGCAGGGTGTCGCCGGTCGGGTCATAGGGCACGAGCGGCAGGATCACCCGGTTTTCCTTGGAGTCCTTCCAGGTGCGTTTCAGCTTCCGATAGTCGGCGGGCGCTTCGGCGGTTTTGTCGGTGACGCCGAAATCCTTGTTCTTCAGGTCGGTGGGTAGAAACGCCGGAAACGTCCATTTCCCGCCATAGTGGACGGCGAGCGCGCGCTTGCCGACGACGACCTGGTCCAGCGCGGCGATCCCGCCAAGCGCGAGCAGGATGAGCAGCGAGTAGTAGCCGCGCTTGATGTCGCAGAACCGGCGGATCCGGCGGGTGGTGATGGGGTTGCGCGGGCCCGAGGTGAACGAGCGGACGACCAGAGCCAGCCCGCCGAGCACGAAGAGCGCCACGCTCAGCCAGCCGAACCACAGGAAGCCCTTTCCGCCGAGCAAGGGCACTTCCCGGCTGACGTCGAAGAACCATCGCGCGGTGGGAAACGCGAGATTCACGCACTCACCGGTGGCGGCGAGCGCACCGAGCAGGATACTGGAAATTCCAAGGATTCGCATCGTTACTCGAATTTGATTCTCGGGTCCACCATGGCCACGATGAGGTCGGAAAGCACGTTGCCGATGAGCATCAGAAACGCGGCGATGGTCAGCGTGCCCATGATCAGCGGCACGTCGCGGGCGATCACCGACTGGTATTGCAGCAGGCCGAAGCCCTGAATGTCGAAGACGTTTTCGATCAGCATCGAGCCGCCGATGAAGATTTCCACCAGGCTGCCGAGGCTGGTGGCGACCGGGATCATCGAGTTTCGGAACGCGTGGCCGAAGACCGCCTTGCGGAAACTCACGCCCTTTGCCACGGCGGTGCGCACATAGTCGGCGGCGAGATTGTCCATCAGATTGTTCTTGGTCATCATCGTCAGCATGGCGAAGGAGCCGATCATGTAACAGATCAGCGGCAGCACCGTGTGGTGGGCGAGGTCCTTGACCTTGGACCATTGGTCGAGTTGGTCGAAGTCCGGACTGGTCAGGCCGAAGAGCGGGAAGAAATTCATGCGCGCGCCGAGGTGGACCAGCAGGATCGCGCCGAGGGCGAAGCCGGGGATCGAGTAGCCGAGGAAGATCAGCACCGAGCTGGAAGTGTCGATGAAGGTCCGGTGTTTGAGCGCCTTCAGGATGCCGAGCGGGAGACAGACGGCGTAGGTGAGGATGGCGGTGAGCAGGCCGAAATAGACGGCGATGGGCATCCGCGAGAAGATCATTTCATGGACAGGGTCGTTATAAACCGTGGAGCGGCCGAGATCGCCCTGGAGCAGTCCGGAGAACCGCGTCTGGTAGATCACCGCCCGCGGTTGGTAGGACGGGAGCTTTTCCTTGTCGGTATTCCGCCGCTGGTAGCGGTCCTGGCGGTCTTTTTCCGTCTCGTAGCGGACTTTCCAGCCTTCCGATGAAACGGGCAGGCCTGTTTCCTTGAAAACGGCGGAAGCCACGGAGTTCTTCTCGCGCTTCACCAGCACCGCCCGCCCGTCGCCGCGCAGCACGACTTCCGCCGTGGTCGCCGGATCGATCCCGCTGCCGATGGTTTCCTCGCCGCGGTCGCCGTATTCGCCCTTGGAAATGCGCACTTCCCGCGGGGCCGCGCCGAGCCACTGGCAGTAGGCGACGAGCACGTTCTTATCGAGGCCGAATTGTTCTTCCAACTCCTCCAGCTGCTCCTCGCTCAAGCCGCCTTGCGCCTGGCTGGAGGTGGAGGCGCGTTTGCCGCCCGAGTCCGCGCCGCGGGACGCCTCCTGCAGCATCCGGTCCAGCGGTCCGCCGGGGACGAAGCGGGTGATCGTGAAGACAAGCAGCGTGATCCCGATCATCGTCGGAGGAATCAGCAGCAGGCGTCTGAGGAAGTAACTTTTCACGGGAGGGGCACGGGGGTGTTTAATCGACTGCCCGGATCATGCAAGCAGAGGATCCCCGAAATCCCCGCGACGGAAAGCGATTTTCTGAAATTTCGCCTGCAATTTCAACGGTCGTCGTCATGTTCCCCCGCGTGACGCTCCGCCGTTTGTTTCTGACTTCCGCCCCGTTTTTCCTGCTGCTCGGCTCCTGCCAAAAGGAATCCCAAGTGGACCGGGCGACCCGCGAGGGGATCCTGCTGGTCGGAAATTCCAACGAACCCAAGGGCCTCGATCCCCACATCGTCTCCGGCGTGCTCGAGGCGAATATCCTGCGCGCCTTGTTCGAGGGCCTCATCGGCAACGACCCGCAAAACGACACCGCCGATCCGCCGGGCGCCGCGCTCGACGTCACGCCCGACGCCACCGCCACCGTCTGGAC
>JBIHZT010000352.1:0-4799 GCA_044240265.1 Luteolibacter sp.
CGACACCCCAGATGCGGCCGACGGGCAGGGCTGCCATGAAGGCGGGGATTTCCTCCGCGGTGACTTGTTTCTGGCCGTTCGGCTTGTGCCAGTCGGAAGCGATTTTGGCGATGAGCTTGTTGGAGGAAATGCCTGCGGAAGCGGTGAGGCCGGTTTCCTCGAAAATCTGGGCACGGATCTCGCGGGCGATGGCGGCTCCGCTGGACTGGAGGTGGGAGACGTCGAGGTAGGCCTCGTCGAGCGAGAGCGGCTCGATGAGCTCGGTGAAGCGGCCGAAAATGGCGCGGATGCGGGAACTGACCGCACGGTAGAGATCGAACTGGACGGGGACGAGAATGAGGTGCGGGCAGAGGGCGAGCGCCTTGAAGACGGGCATGGCGGAGCGGCAGCCGAATTTCCGCGCCTCGTAGTTCGCGGTGGTGAGCACGCCGCGGCGCTCGCTGCCACCGACGCCGACGGGCTTGCCGCGCAGGGCGGGATTCTCCCGTTCCTCGATGGCGGCGTAGAAGCAATCCATGTCGATGTGGATGATTTTTCTCAAGGTGGCGGGCGGCAGTGTCGGGCGCGGGCGCGGGGAGATCCACCGGTTATTTCACAGGGCGGGTATTTTTAATCAAGTGGTCCGAAAGATCGACAGGCGGGAAATCTTCTGGCAGTGGTCGGGCGCATGGCCGAAGTGATCCAATTCAACTGTCCCGCCTGCGGCACCCTGCTGCGGTTGCCGCTGGCGTTGGCTTCGGAACGCGGACCCTGCCCGAACTGCCAACGGGAAATCATGGCACCGGATCCTTACCGGGGAATCGGCGCTTACGAGATTCCCGTGGCTCCGCCGCCGAGGGAGATCGAGCCTTTCCGCCCGTTTGCGGAGGCTCCGCCGGAACCCGCACCGGCCGAGGAGGAAGCTCCCACGCCACAGGTGGCACAAGTACCGGCCTGTGAGAAACCGCAGCGGGCGGTGTTGGTGCTTTCCTGTCTGCTCATCGGAGCCGTGGCGCTGGCCATCGGATTCGCGATGGGCATGCGCTCGGGGGAGTTTTTCATGCCGGTGCCGCCCCCCTTACCACCAGTTAGGACGAACCCGCCGCCGCCAGCAGAAGTGAAGGCACCCGAGCCGGTGCCGACACCCGTGCGGGTGAAAACCCTCATCGAGGAACCTCCCGCCGTCGAAAAACCGCAGGAACCCGCCACCGTCGCGGCGGCGGCGGAAGCCGCGTTGCGCGCGTTTCTGGAAGCTCCGGATTGGGCCAGCCGCAGCGCTTACGTGCTGTATCCGGAAAAAGTGAGATCCGCGATGGAAGCCTACTCGCGCGAAGTTCCCGACGGGCCGACGCCGTTCACCGCCATCGCCGTCAAGCAGACCCAGATCGATGAAAAATCGGGGCACACATTGTTCATCTTCTTTGTTTCCACAGAGACATTCCCCACCGGCATCCCTGTCGCGGTGCAGGAGACGCCGGGTGGTTGGCTGGTCGATTGGCAGGCATTTGTGGAGTTCCGCGACCAGCTTTTCCAGAAATTCGTCGATGGTCCGGCGGACCGGACCGGGCGCTTCCATCTGATCGTCAGTCCGCCGCCCGCCGAGCGCCCGGCGAATACCGAGAACGAACATTTTGTCTCCTACCTGCTCAACGCGCCGCTGAACAAGACGGCGCAGATCGCGTTTGTGAAAAAGGCGTCGGAGGTCTTCGAGACCTTCCAGACCGCCACCGCGGCCGGCGGATTTTTCACCCCGCTGCTTGAGGTGGCGAAACGCAAGACCGCCGACGGGCAAAACTATCTGGAAGTGCTCGGCGTGCCCGCCACCGACTGGCTGCCAAGGGTGGATTGACCCGCAGTCCCATGAACTCGCTTGCAAGTTAGGGCGACTGGGTCTCGTTTCTTGAGGCATGCTCCAATTCATCCGGCTGCTGCCCTTCGTGTTCATCCCGTCCGTGTCCGCGCTTGAACTGCCCCCCGAGCTGGCGGTCTACCAGCTGGACCCCGCTCCGGAGACCACCGCACCTCTTCTCCAAAAGGGCGACCGCCTCGCCATTTGCGGCGACTCGATCACCGAACAAAAACGCTACTCCGTCCTGCTGGAAACCTACCTGACCGCCTGCCTGCCGGAAATGGACGTCACCTGCCGCCAGTTCGGCTGGAGCGGTGAGCAGGCTGCCGGATTTCTCAAACGCATGCATAACGACGTGCTTCGGTTCAAGCCGACCATCGCCACCACCTGTTATGGAATGAACGATTTCCGCTACGTCCCCTACGACGAGGCGATCGCCGCGGAATTCCGGAAAAACCAGACCGCGGTGATCGACGCGTTTCAGGAAACCGGCTGCCGGGTGGTGCTTGGATCGTCCGGCATCATCGACTCGGTGCCGCACTGGGTGAAGTCGGCCACGGGCACGCAGCAGGATTTGAATCTCGCCCTCTCACGCTTCCGCAACATCGGCATTGAAATCGTCAACGCGGAAAAGGTCGCCTTCGCCGATCTCTATCAACCCATGTTGCTCGCCGACCACGCCGCGAAAAAACAGCTCGGTCCGGAGTTCAAGGTCTCCGGCAAAGACGGCGTGCATCCCGATTGGGCCGGCCAGGTGATCATGGCCTACGGATTTCTCAAAGCGCTCGGCGTGGACGGTGATCTCGGTTCGGTGACTTATGACGAAACCAGCGGCAAGGCCACCGCCGCGAACGGCCATGAAGTCGTAAACGCGGAAAACGGAAAAATTTCCCTGCGCAGCTCCCGCATCCCCTTCTCTCCCGGCCCCGGCGCGACCGACCAGGACGACTCGATCCGCGCGGGGCTGACGCTGGTCCCCTTTGACGACCGGCTGAACCGCTTCATCTTCCGCATGACCTCGCCCAAGGCCGAAAACTACACGGTCACCTGGGGCGACCAGAGCCGGACCTACACCGCCGGACAATTGACGGCGGGAATCAATCTCGCGAAGGAATTCGACAACAGCCCGCTGGTGCCCACTTTCAATCAAATCCGCGAAGCGGTTTCAAAAAAACAGGAATACGAGACCCGCCAGATCAAGACGCTCGTCCACGGTCCGGAAGGCGCGGCGGACCTTGAGGCGACCTTCGCCCTCACCGAAAAAGCCCGCGCACCCTTGGAAAAAGCCATCCTCGCCGCGAAACAACCCGCCGACCACGTCATCACCGTCGCGGCAGCGCCGTAAAACCGCGATTTTCGACCTTTGCCAGCCTGCTGGATTCCTTCAGAAATCGGGCATGTCCATCTTCGAAAAAGCCCGCGAACTTGCGGTGATCAACTCCGCCGCCGCCGTCATCGGCTGGGACCAGGAAACCTATCTGCCGCCGGCCGCCGCGCAACACCGCGCCGACCAACTCGCCTGGCTCTCGTCACGCGCCCACGAACTCGCCACTTCCGACGCCTGGAAAACCGACCTCGAATCCGCCGAAGCCGCGGATCCCGGCACCGACCCCAAGCTCACCGCCAACCTCAAGGAACTCCGCCGCGAGTTCGACCGCGCCACCAAACTCACCGTCGAGCTGGTCGCCCGCGACTCGGTGGCCAGCTCGCTCGCCAAACACGCCTGGGCGGATGCCCGCGAGCGCTCGGACTTCTCCACCTTCGCGCCGCACCTGGAAACCCTGCTCGGAATCGCCCGCGAAAAGGCCGAGCTCTGGGGCTACAAGGACGAACCCTACGACGCCCTGCTAGACGGCTATGAACGCGCCACCAGCACCGCCGCCGTCGCGAGCTTGTTTGACGCGATGCGCCCCGCCGTCCGCGAAATCGCCTCGCAAGCCGTGGAAAAATCCGCCTCGCGGGCACCCCGGCTGCCGGACGGACCCTATCCGATTGAAGCCCAGCAGCGTTTCAACGCCCAGGTCGCCGATGCCATCGGTTTCGATTTCCAAGCCGGCCGGATCGACACCACCACCCATCCGTTCTGCACCACGCTCGGCCCTCGGGACGTGCGACTGACGACCCGCTACATGGAGTCGGATTTCACCTCATCACTATTCGGCGTGCTGCACGAGGCGGGCCACGGACTCTACGAACAAGGCCTGCCCGCGGAGGATTTCGGCCTGCCGTCCGGCAGCGCGGTTTCGCTAGGAATCCACGAGTCCCAATCGCGTCTGTGGGAAAACCACGTCGGCCGGTCGCGGACTTTCTGGGAGAAATGGTATCCAGTCGCACGGGAGAGCTTTCCGCAGTTAGGTAATTTCCCGTTGGAGGACTTTCTGAGCTATCTGTGGCGCGCCGAGTTCTCGCCGGTCCGCGTGGAAGCGGATGAAGCCACTTACGACCTCCACATCCTCCTCCGCTTCGGACTCGAGCGGCGGATGGTTAATGGCACGCTCGCAGTAGCCGACGTGCCCGCCGCCTGGAACGAAGGGTTCCGCGAGTTGTTCGGGTTCGCGCCGAAGGACGACCGCCACGGCTGCCTGCAGGACATCCACTGGTCGATGGGCGGGCTCGGCTATTTCGCCACCTACACACTCGGCAATATCAATTCCGCCCAGCTTTTTGCAGCCGCCCAAAAGGACCCCGCCGTCGCCGCCGCCACCGCCCGGGCTGACTATGCTCCCCTGCTCTCCTGGTTGCGAAAATCCGTCCACTCCCACGGAGCCACGCTCGATCCCGCCGATCTCATCCGGCAGGCGACCGGCAGCGCGCCAACGACCGACGCCTATCTCACCCACCTCAAGTCGCGCTATCTCTGAGTCCGGCCAGGAAAGCGGGGCACGCGGAAAGTCGCGGCTTGGAAAAGTCCGGATCGCGTTCATGGTTCCGCCACACGCATGGACGATACTGGAACAATTGAAAAAAACGC
>JBIHZT010000353.1:0-4788 GCA_044240265.1 Luteolibacter sp.
CAGGGGACCACTGCCGACGAAGAGAAGGACGGGTGGGGCAGGGGATGAGCTGGCTTCCAGTCCTCCGTTGTGGGCGGACCCGTCTCCTGCCTTGGATCTCAAAAATGCTTCCAGCAAATCCAGCGGCCGTTTCTTATCCTCGAACTTGCCGGCGAAGAGAACCACGCCCGCCCCGGCAGGAATTCCCAGTTCACGCTTCCACTCCGCGGCGTCGATTTCAGCTTGGGCGGCAGCCGCTTGGAAGCGGGCGTTGTCCACACAGTGCGGGACCCGGTGGATCTTCGACCCGGCCACTCCGCTGGCGCGGAAGTAACCGGCATTGGCCTTACCGACCGCGAGAAATCCGGTAAAGCGCCGGAACAACAGGCCGCGCAACCCGCGCGAGACTTTCGGCTTCCAGCCGTTAGCCGGACACAGCTCGTGCGAATCCCCGCGGAAGTAGAACGGAATCCCGGCCAGGCGGGGCGAAAGGATCAGGCGCAGGTGGGTGGCATACGCATAACCGAACAACAACACCGCATCGGGCTTCCAGTCCGCCACGGCCTTGGCTGCCGCGGGGTTGTCCAAGCCCCGGAAATGATGCGTCCCAGGATCCTTGCTGCGGTTCTGGAGGAACTCCGACTCATAGCCGTCCAACAGGGGGATGTCCCATTTGAACGAAGTTCCAAAAGTCCGGTCCCTCGTCTCCGTCACTCCGAAATCCCACAGATAGAAGACCTTCACGCAAAGTTCCGGACGCGCGGCGAGATGGCGGAACCACGGTGAATAATACTGCACCGG
The DNA here is from genome assembly GCA_044240265.1 of Luteolibacter sp. Taxonomy (GTDB): domain Bacteria; phylum Verrucomicrobiota; class Verrucomicrobiia; order Verrucomicrobiales; family Akkermansiaceae; genus Luteolibacter. Next base: position 781 of record JBIHZT010000353.1, read on the forward strand.
ATGGGAAAGGACGACGGCGAGACGGCTAGGCATTGGGGCTGGAAACCGGAAGGATGACAATGTGAGGCGGCAATCGTCCTTGATGGACCTCGATGGAGAGCGGCACCCTCCCTTTAGGCTCTGGCTTTGCGCCCGCCACCGGACTTCAAGATCGCCCTCAGTAATACGGCTCCCGCGCTGACCGCCACGACGGTTTGGAAGGTTGCTGTCAGGAAGACCGAGGCAACCATCTCGAAGGATACGAGCACTGCCAGTAACAAACTGAGCCCGATCAAACCCTCGATCGAGAACAGGCGCTTGCGCCGGGACCATGCCTCCAGCAGGCCGAGCATAAAGCCCAGCACGGGTCCAAAGATGGCAGGCCCGAGCCAGATCCCGAAATTTCCCACCGCTTCAGGAAGCAGGCCCCAGGCGATGTAGGTCTTCTCCGTTTCCTCGACGGTACTTTGGCGGCCGAAGTGCAGGTTGAGCCTCACCTGGCCTTCATGCGTCCGCGGTTTCCCCGGCCACAAGACTCGCGGAATGAATAGCGGAGGAATCAGCACATAGGTCTCTCCCCACATCGGGCGCATGTTGAGGGTTTGTTGTGCGTTCACGACAAAGACCATGTTCTGATAGTTGTTGATCCGTTCCAGCAGGGATTGCCCCTCGTCTTCGGCTGCCACCGCTTTACCTTCCCCGGCGGATTGCCCCGCGCGGATTTTTTCCACGCTCGCGGCTGCCCATTCCGCATAGAATCCAGGCAACTGGATCAAGGAGGTCCCGGGGGTGTTCCCCCGGTTCCAATAGCGCTCCCGCATGGTGAACTTGCCGATGTTCAGGAAGGCTACGATTCCAAGGGCCACACCAAGGAACACCCACGGCACCCGCCGGCCGCCGAGCGCCTGCCCGATGGTTGCCGCCACCACCAGCGCCGTGGCGGAGGAGATGAGGACCCCCGAAACGGAAAGAACCGCAATCCCGCCCAATAGCAGCCAGTAAGGCTTGGACCGGGAATTTTCGCCTTGGGAGCTGACCGCGTAGCCGCCCAGCAACGCTCCCAAGGTGGAACAGGCCGCACCGAGGCTTCGCACCAAGGGGAAAGCCCCCGCCAAACCACCGGGTAACAGGCTGAAGATCCAGCCGGTGAACGAAAGCAGCTCGATGACAAAGCCGATGGAAAGCAAGGTCAGCGCGAGCTTTAGCGCTTTCGTGCGCCCGCCATCGCGGCCACCCAGCGGGAGGTTCCACCGCGATGGCGCCGACCGGAGAGCTGCTTTCCCCCAATGATACCCTAACGGGATCAGCAGTAGGAAGAGCGCGACCGATCCCGCCGAGGATGCCACGATTGTTGAAGGATACCCTTCCAGGCTTTCGTTCTCCACGAACAGTGGAAACAGATAGATCGCCGCCTGTTGCAGGATGAACACCGGCATGAAAGGCAGGCCTTTGCGGGAGCCTCCAAACCACCAGAAAATGGATAACAACGCCGCACCACCGATTCCCGCAAAGCAGATCACATACTCCGGACGGCGTTGTGCCAGGGCCATCGTTCCCGCAAGCAGTACCAGCCCGAGGCCATAGAGGGCGTTGCGGAATCCAGGCACCGCCCGGTCGATGAGATCGCCGTGGGTCAGCATCTCCAACGCCAGGCTCTTGCGCGGCCTGCGCCGGTCCGGCGCTGGTGGCCGGGCTTGGGAGAGCTCAAGAATTTCGGTGCGGGAGGACATGGCGAGCGGAGGGGGGGAATGACGGAATCACCGAGATGGCGGTCTCCAAACCCCAGGTCCCGGGACTTGCGCGGCGGAGGCCGGGCACATGCGTTTTTTCAGGAATCCCGATCGTAAGTCCGCTCGGGCGCGTGCGCCGTTAGCTGCGATGGTTTCCGGATCCATTGGCGGTGAACCATCCGGTCAGGATCCTCTCACCGGATGATGACTAGGCCACTCACAGCCGTTTGTTTCCTTGACCATTTTTTCGGCGAGAACCTGTGATTCCGCCAGCTCGCAGGGCGCAGCTTCAGGCATCCTTTCGGATATACCACAGCAAGGCGCCCCCGGTAATCGTCGCCACAACGGTTTGGAAGGTGGCTGTCAGGAGGACCGAGGCCACCATCTCGGAGGATACGAGGACCGCCAGTAACAAACAAAGGCCGACCAAACCCTCGATCGAGAACAGACGCTTGTGCCGCGACCACCCCTCCAGCAGGCCGAGCAGAAAACCCGCCACCGGTCCAAAGACGGCAGGCCCGAGCCAGATCCCAAAATTTCCCACCGCTTCAGGAAGCAGGCCCCAGGCGATGTAGGTCTTCTCGGTTTCCTCGCGGGAACCTTGGCGGCCGAAGTGCAGGTTGAGCCTCACCTGGCCTTCATGCGTCCGCGGTTTCCCCGGCCACAAGACCCGCGGAATCAACAGCGGGGGAATCACCGCATAAGTCTCTCCCCACATCGGGCGCATCTCCAAGGTCTGCAGCGCGTTCACCACAAAAACCATGTTTTGATAGTTGTTGATCCGGTCCAGCAAGGATTGCCCCTCGTCTTCGTCTGACACCGCTTTACCTTCTCCAGCCGCTTGTCCCGCCCGGATTTTCCCCATGCTTGCGGCAGCCCACTCCGTGTAGAATCCCGGCAACTGGACCAAGGAGATCCCAAGGGTATTCCCACGGTTCCAATAACGCTCCCGCATGGTGAACTTGCCGACGTTGAGGAAGGCGACGATTCCAAGGGCCACGCCAAGGAACATCCACGGGATCCGTCGTCCGCCGAGCGCCTGTCCGATGGCTGCGGCCACCACCAACGCCGTGGCGGCGGAGATGAGGACCCCCGAAATGGAAAGAATCGCAATCCCCGCCAATAGCAGCCAATACCATGTGGACTGGGATTGTCCGCCCCGTGAGCTGACCGCGTAGCCACCCAGCAATGCTCCCAAGGTGGAACAGACCGCACCGAGGCTTCGTAGCAAGGGGAAAAGTCCGGCCAAACCACCGGGTAACAGGCTGAAAATCCAGCCGGTGAAGGAGAGCAGTTCGATGACAAAGCCGATGGAGAGCAATGTCAGCGCGAGCGCCAGCGCGTTCGCGCGCCCTCCGTCACGTCCGCCCAAGGAGAGGTTCCATCGCGACGGCACCGACCGGATCGCCCGTTTTCCGCAATGATAGCCGACCGGGATCAGCAGCAGAAAGAGCGCGATTGATCCCGCCGCCGAGCCCACGATTCCGGGTGGATATCGTTCCAGGCTTTCGTTCTCCACAAAGAGTGGTAGCAGATAGACCACCGCCTGCTGCAAGACGAACACCGGCATCACTGGCAGACCTTTGCCGGAGTCACCAAACCACCAAAAAATCGAGAGAGTCGCCGCGCCGCCAATGCTCGTAAAAAAGAACACATACTCCGGACGGCGGTAAGCGAGCGCAATCGCACCCGCAAGCAGCACCAACACGAAGCCAAAGAGGGCGTTGCGAAATCCGGGCACCGCCCGGTCGATGAGATGGCCGTGCGTCAGCAGCGCCAAACCCAGACTCTTGCGCGAGATGCGCGGCGGTGGACTCGGTGGCGGCGATTGTGAGTTTTCAAGAGCTTCGGAGGGGGAAGGCATCATGGATAGGAGATCGCAAGGTTGGGACAGCCGCCTCGCGGGTTCCAGGCGGGAAGGCTGCACGGCCTGGCGCTTGTTGGGGGAGCCCATCCATCCGGTTAAGGGTAAATGCGCCGCGACAGGTCGGATTCGCGCGAATGTCTTAGAGGCTATCTGAAAATACTAAAACTCGCCGGTCCGCCTGAAGGGAAGAGTCTTTTAACCACAGATGAACAGGATAGACGCAGATGAAAGAGGCATGCAATGCCGAGGGCTGTCCACATTTACGGGATCTATCCGTGTTCTTCATCTGCGTTCATTTACGTTCATCTGCGGTTGATTACATCTTTTCACTGTTTTCAGACAGCCTCTCAGAGGCATCGCTCCCAGAAACCCGCCAGCTGCTTGGCTTGGGCTTGCGCGCTGTCAGGAGCGAAGGCATCCCGGTCCAGCGGC
>JBIHZT010000355.1:0-4777 GCA_044240265.1 Luteolibacter sp.
CTCCGCCAGCCGGTCGAAGCCCACCGGTTTCCACCGCCGGAACGCCTGCAAGCCGACCATCACCAAAACGCAGCCGCCGATGACCCGCCGCGCCGACACCTCGGAAATCCCGCCCAGCAGCCACCAGCCCACCGCGATGCCCACCAGCGCCGGCCCCAGCAACCGCCACACCGGCCGCCACGACCCGTGGTTGATGAACGCCGGATACGCCATCAGGTCCGCCGCGATCAACAGCGGCAGCGCCAGCCCCACCGACGCCTTCGAGCCGTAAATATCCGCCAGGATCACCACCGACACCATCGAGATCCCGCTGAACCCCGCCTTCGACAAGCCGATGCAAAACGCCGCCAACAGCGCCAACGCATAAACTCCGGGATCAGCCAACATCTCCCCGCGAACCATCTGCGGATCCCCCCCACCGGCAAGCACAAAGCCGCCAGATGCCTGCGGGTTTCAGAGCGGGATCAATGCATTCGGCGTGGGTTTCGGCGTCGTTCATGGTTGTTTGAGCGAGTATCGCCCGGTTTTTTTGCCTCCGATTTTTTCCACCAGTCCGGCTTCCAGCAACGGATGTAGCAAATCCATCGCACCTTGTCTGGAAATGGCGAGTGTCTCCCAAATCTCGGCGGGCGACATGCTGCCGTGATCTCGAAGGAGCTTGAGCAGGTGTTCCTGCCTCGGTCGCAAAACCAGTTTCTCCGGCGATTTCACCTGATAAGACCGCACTCTGAGCCACACCCGTTCCAGCGTTTGGCGGACGCCCTCGGCGCAGTATTCCAGCCAGCCGGTGAGGTCCTCGCCCGAACCGCGCACGGCATCCAGCGCGGCGTAGTAGCCGGGACGGTCTTCCCAATAATACTCATCGACCGAGAAAATGTGATGGCTGTCGAAACCGCGCCGATAGAGTTCCCACAACGAGAGGGCGCGACCTGTCCGCCCGTTGCCATCGGCGAAGGGATGGATGTCCTCGAAGCGATAGTGCAGGATCGCGGAACTGAGCACCGGGGAGAGCTCGACGGATTTCCTGTTCCACCAATCCAACAACTCGAACATCAGCCCGGAAACATCCACGGCGGCGGGCGGGAAATGATTGCCCACCCGCACTTGAATCGTCCGATAGCTGCCCGCCGCTCCTTGATCCATCACGCTGTCTGCCAGAATCCTGTGCAGTTCGAACAGATCCTCGTGGCGGATGGTCTTCTTCATCGCGTGTTTCTCCACGTAGCGCAGGCCGGCGAAGTAGTTCAACACCTCGCGGCTGGAACGGCCATCCGAAGCGGCGGGTTCACGCCCTTCCTCCAAGGCCCGCACTTGCTCCAGCGTCAGCGGATTTCCCTCGATGGCGGTGGAGGCGTGCACGTTGCGGGTGCGGGTGTCCTTTTGCAGCGCGGGAATCCACGAAAGCTCCACCGCCGCTCCTTGGATCCGCTCCCGCATTGCGGCGATCTCCTCCACCAGCGAAAGCAGGCGGGCGCTGATGGTGAATTGCGGTTCGTAGGCCACATCGGCAAGTCAAGTGTGAGTCAAGTCATGAGTCAAGCCGTTACAACTCCCCGCTGAAGGCTCGGTGGAGTAGGGATTTTTTCAACGCGTCCCGCCGCCACTGCAATTTCCGAGATTGTCGATGGACCGGCGTCCCATCCGAGGCGACCACAGATTCATGCGTCCGCGTGATTTGTTTCCCCTGTTAAAGCAGGCCGCCGCCGACTGGGTGGATGACGGCGCGATGCGTCTCAGCTCATCGCTCGCCTATTATGCCATCTTCTCGCTGGCGCCGCTGCTGGTGATCGTGGTCTCGATCGCCGGACTCGTGTTTGACGAGGAAGCCGCCCGCGGTCAGTTGGCGCAGCAAATCTCCGCGCTCGCGGGCAAGGGCACCGGCGAGGCGATCCATTCCGCCGTTCAGTCGAGCGCGGCGCAGAAAACCACCGGCATCTTCGCCACGGTCATCGGCACGGCGGTGCTGCTGTTTGGGGCTTCCACGGTGTTTGCCGAACTCAAGGACACCTTGAATACGATTTGGGGCGTCGTCGTGAAACCCGGACGACCGTTTTTCACGCTCGTGCGCGACCGCTTTTTTTCGTTCTCGATCGTGTTGGCGATCGGCTTTCTGCTGCTCGTCTCACTGGTCATCAGCGTCCTGCTAGGAGCCTTGGGGATTTACATGAGCGGTCGCTTCCAGTTCCCGCCCTTGGTGTGGCAGGCGTGGGATTTTTCCATCCCGTTCGTGGTGGTGGGCGGCCTCTTCGCGCTGATTTTCAAACTCCTGCCCAACGTGCGCATCGGCTGGCGCGACGTGTGGCTCGGCGCGGTGGGCACGGCCTTCCTTTTCACGCGCGGCAAGTTCGTGATCGGCTACTACCTCGCCACCAGCAGCATCGCCTCGTCATTTGGCGCCGCGGGCTTGGTCGTCATCGTGCTGGCCTGGATTTATTACTCGGCCTGCATTCTGTTCTGCAGTGCGGAAATCACGAAAGTTTACGCGCGCCGATTTGGCTCCGGCATCGCGCCCAACAGTCATGCCGTGCTCGTCGATGACCTGCTGCGGGAGAGGTTGGGGCTGTCTTCCGCGATGATTGATGCGGCCTCGACACCGCCGAGTGAAGGGCTGCATGCCACGGTGATGAGGCGGCCTCTCGTGTTTTGACGGGATTGACCGGATTGACGACAATGACAATGAGGTCAATGACGTCAGTAAGGTCCTCCTCACAGCGGCTTGGTGCCCTTGCATGCCGGAAACTCCGCGCATCCCCAGAACTCGCCTTTTGCGGACTTGCGTTGGCGCATGGACTTGCCGCAGAGCGGGCAGTCCGGTGAGGGCGGGAGGTTTTTCTCGCGTACTTCGAGGCGCTTGGCCATCAGCCGTTCGTTGAAACCTCCGGTTTCCTCGAAGGCCTTGCCTTGGGCTTCGATCTGGCTTTTGAGCATGTTCAGCGCGCGGCCGATGATGATGAGCATCGCGTTGGCGACGACCACCGCGTCATCGGCATCGAGCCAGCGGGCGTATTTCTTGCGTTGCTCCAGCGCGTGTTTTGCCGACTCGTGGACGAGGTCGTCGGTGAACGGCGACGTGTCCAGTGAGATGGCATTCACCGCTTTGGCCTCGCCGGCATGCACCGACCACGGGAGTTGGTCGCGGTCGATGATGAGGATTTCATAATCGCCGCGCAGCTCGCTGAGGCTCGCGCGTGCGACGTCCGTGAGTTTCATCTCGGTGTCCTTGGAGGTCGCCGAGCGCTCCGATCCCTCGATAATGTTCTGCCGCCCGCTGCGGGCCGCCTGGGTCATCTGGTCGTATTGGCGGCCCTTCGGATCGTAGAATTTCGCGCCCGCCAGGCGGTGGTCGAAGGTGAGAAAGCGGCGGCAAAAGCGCAGCGTCTCGAACTGCACGATCGTGGCCAAAGTGAAGGAGTGCAGCCTGCGGAAGCCGCCGTGTTTATCAAACAACTCTGGCATGGCGGGAATCTTGTCCGGGGGACGGCATTGACATAATTGACCGGATTGACGATCCACTAATCGTCAATCCGGTCACTGCTGTCAATCCAGTCATCTCAGCGACTTCCCCACCTTCTCCCAGAAACCAAAAAACCCACCGGTGGCAAGCGGCCGCAGAGCCAAATCCTCAGCGCGGTCGAAGAGAACCAGCTCGACGCCCACTTTTGTTAGTGCGACCTCCAGCTCGTGAAGTTGATCGTGAAGCGGCCCGATCTCCGGCCGCATCGCCGCGATCTGTTGGAGCTCGCCCTCGGTCGCCCAACGGACAAGCGCCTCGGTGATCGACGAATCCGCATGGACCCGGGCATCCACCCCAAAAGCCGAACCCGCACGCAGCGCCGCATCGGCGATCGCGGTCCGGAGCCAGGCGGTTTTCGATTCCGGGAAACGGAGACGAGTCCAGGAAACGGTGTCACCGGTGGCGAGGATAGCTACCGGTTTCAACGCCGCGAGCGGGCCATGCTCGACGAGAAGATCCTCCTCATGAATCCAGACGCCGACCCGGCCATCCAACCGCGACGGCGTAGCCGGAAGCGAGGGACGGGTGATCACGGGTCGGTCCTCAGCTGGGAGAATGAGAGCGCGCGGTTGTTCAAGCTGCTCCAGTCCCATCAGATGCGTTTCCAGCACCTCGGGTGGCAGGTATTTCTCCAGATTGCTGCGACGCGGCAGGTAAGTTTTCCCCGGCGTCTGAAGCCCGGCGACCCAACGCCATGAAAGCGTGTTAGAGGCCGGATCCCCATCGAGGAGATGGCGGAGAAAGAAATCGGCGCCGAATTGCCAGGGGAGCCGCTCGATGTGAATCCACCAGCCGGCGAACCACATGCGGGCGTGGTTGTGAAGATAGCCGGTCTCTACCAGCTCGCGGGCGAAGTGGTTCATGATGGCGACCGGGCTTTCACCGGCTTCGCAGCGTGCGGCGCGCGCCCGGGTGGCTTCGGCGTGCGGGTCGTTTTCGATCGCCGCGAGTTGCTCAAGGTAAGCGGTCCACACCTGCGGACGCAGCGAGAGCCAGTTTTTCCAGTAGCGGCGCCAATAGACCTCCTGGGTGAATTTCTCGACAGTGGAGGCGGCGTAACGCTTGAGCGGAGCCGCCGCGCATTCGGATTCAAGGATGAGCCGGTGCCGGATCGCCGGGGAGAGTCGCGAGACATTAGTGTGGCCGGGAAACACATGATTCCGGTCGCGGCCGTAGCGGCCGGCGGCGGGAATGAAGGCATCGAGCTGGTCGAGCGCGTCCTTGCGGGTGGCGGCCCAGACGGGGGCCGGCGGAGGAAAGAGT
>JBIHZT010000015.1:0-15614 GCA_044240265.1 Luteolibacter sp.
GGGGAAGACGCCGAGGGCAAGGGGACGCAGGAGACGCAAATGATCCTGAACCACAAGGCGGCCATCGAGATGCTGGCGGACCAGGCGGGGGAAATCGATTTCAACCGCTATACAATCTGCAACCTGCATGCCTTGCTCTCTGACAATCTGTTGCCGGATCCCGGGGCGAGCGGGCGCGTGCGTTCGCGCCCGGTTGGGATCAGTGGCACGGTCTTCCACCCGCTGGAGGTGCCGCAAATGGTGGACGAGCGGTTCGAGCAGATTCTGGTGAAGGCCTCAGCGGTGAAGAATCCGTTTGAGCAGGCGTTTTTCGCGATGGTGCATCTGCCGTATTTGCAGCCGTTTGAAGACGTGAACAAACGGGTCTCACGCCTGGCGGCAAACATTCCGCTCATTCGTTACAACCTGTGTCCGCTGTCGTTTGTCGATGTGGATCCACACGACTATGTCGGTGGGCTGCTAGGGGTTTACGAGTTGAACCGGGTGGAATATCTTCGGGATGTCTTCGTCTGGGCCTACCGGCGTTCCTGCGCCCGCTACTCGGCGGTGCGGCAGTCTTTGGGGGATCCGGATCCGTTCCGTTTGCGCCACCGCGCGGCGATCGGACAGTTCGTGAGGGAGGTGGTGCTGGGTGCCATGGACAAACGAGCGGCCGCCAAGTGGATCGCCGGAGAGGCGCTGAAAACGATCCCGCAGGAAGAACGCGCGAAGTTCATCGAGGTCGTGGAAACCGAGCTCGGTTGCCTTCATGGCGGAAACATCGCCCGCTACCGCTTGCGGCCTTCTGAGTTCGAGGCGTGGAGCAGGGGCTGGAGCTGAAAACCAGCTAAACCACCATCGTCCGGAAGGTGAGGTTGATCCGTGGAGTTTTGATCTTCTTCGACTTGGGGATGCTGTGAAGCCAGTGTGTCTGCGTGGTGTCCTTCATGACGAGCAGGCTGCCGCTTTCCAACAGAACGGAAACCTTTTCGTCCCCGCGCTTGTGCTTGAGGCGGAATTCCCGTTCCGCGCCGAGGCTGACGGAAGCGATGGTGGAATTCCTACCGAGCGATTTCTCGTCATCGCTGTGCCAGGCCATGCCTTCGTTGCCGTCGTGATAGAGATTGAGCAGGCAGGAGTTGAAAAGGGTGGCCGTGAGTTTCTCGACGATGGCTTTGAGGGTCGCGAGCTCATCGGTCCAGACGAGTGCCTGCTTGGAGGTGCCGGAGTAGGTGTAGGAGAAACTCGAATCGCCATACCACGCGACTTTCCGTGCGGTGATGATGCGCTTGCCGAAAATCACGGCTTCGTCGTTCTTCCAGGGGATGTCACGGAGCAGCGTCTCGTAAATACGGCAGGTGTCGGCTGGAGTGAGAACCGGGCCGAAATAATTCACCGTGCCGTCGCAAGGCAGCAGGTTGGCGGTGGGATCATTGCCGAAGAGGTCCATGGGATTTCATACCGAGGCTTCGCGGTCGAGCAAGGCGCGTTTGCGGCCGACGCCCCACCGGTATCCGGAGAGATTTCCGTCAGTCCGGACAACGCGGTGACAAGGAATGGCGACGGCGATGGAGTTCGCCGCGCATGCACCGGCCACGGCGCGGACCGACTTGGGGCTGCCAATCCTATCCGCCACCTCCGAGTAGCTGGCGGTCGATCCGGGTGGGATTTCCCGCAGCGCCTGCCAGACGCTCTGTTGGAACGCCGTGCCCCGGATGTCCAGCGGAAGCCGGAGGCCGGGCTTGGGCGCTTCGACTAATCCGACAACCTTGGCGACGATTTTTTCGAAATCCGCATCACCGCCGGCGAACTCAGCTTTCCGGAAACGGCTTTTCAAATCCTCCAACAGAAAATCAGGATCATTCCCGAGAGTGATGCAACAGACGCCTTTCTCGGAAGATGCGACGAGAATCAAGCCGAGCGAACATTTGCGGATCGCGAATTGGATCACCTCGTTCCCTTTTTGGATGGTTCGACTGGCAGTGGTCATGGGGCGAAACATAGCGAAGAATACCCGCAAGGAAACTCCGCTTCTTGCGATTTCATGCAAATGGCAAACGCAGGAGAAAACACGCCCCTTGTGTGGAATCCACACACTCCAACCCGCCGCCGAGTGACTTCGCGAGCCGACGGGAAAGCGCGAGCCCCAAGCCCACGCCCGGGCGGCTTTCCGCGGCTTCGCGTGCGGATTTGTGGAAGGCGCGGAAAATCCGGCGGCGCTCGGAAACCGGAATCCCCGGGCCGTGGTCGGACACGGTGATCTCCAAGTTCCCACCCGCTTCACGCGCCCTGATGACGACCACGGCAGGCATTCCCGATGACGCGTATTTCGCGGCGTTGTCGATGAGGTTGAAAAGAATGTGCTCCACCGCAGCCGAGTCCACTCGGACCCGACGTTCACACGAGTTGTCCATTTCAAGCGTCATCCCGGCGGTGGCGAGTCGTGCTTCCAGCCGCTCGCGCATCGACTCCAACAGATCGGAAACCGTCGTTTCACGCACCACCGACCGGGCGCTTCCGCGTTCGATTCTTGAAAACGAAAGCACGTTTTCCACCAAGTGGGAAAGTCGGTCCGCTTCCCGCGAAAGCACGCGCAAATACTCGCCGCGCTTCACGGGTTTCACCGCGTCGCTCTCCAGCATGTCCGAGTAAAGCCGGAAGGTGGTGAGCGGCGTGCGGAGCTCGTGGGTGACTGCGGAGACGAACGACGCGCGCCTTTCGCTAAGCCGCATGACACCGTGGACGAGCAAGGCAGCCGCTGCGATGGCGATGACTGCGGCGATCCATCCGGCGACTAACGACAGGGTGACCGGCGCGGAAAACCCGGCGTCCCGCGCAGGCAAAGCACCGGGTTCGAGACGGAGTGGAAACGACGCGAGCACGAGACCATCGTCGGTGGGTGCCTCGGCGGGCAGGAGACTGGCGGCGGGGAGAAGATCGCTGGCCTCGGCAAGCAGGCGCGCGCGGAGGGCGGGGAAATCGATCCATGCGCCCGAGATCGCCCGGATCGGCTTGGAAACGGGCTTCAGGAGGAAAAGCTGGTCGCGGATCCAGACGGGGCGCGGCGGTGTGTCGTTAAGAAGAGCGAGGGTGGGTTCCCCGATATTCGTCGATTTGAACGCGTTCTGTTGGGAAATGTTGTCGAATGCCTGACTGCGTTTCTGGAGTTCCAATGTATTGGCGGACTTTTGTGCCACCTCGCTGTCACGTTGAATCGACTTTGTCTCTTCGGGAACAGGTGCGGGAGAAGCCTTCCAGTTGTCGGCTCCGTGGTCGAGAGAACTGAAGATCTTCCTGAAATCCTCCGGAGCGAGCAGTGCCTGCAACTCCTTTGATAGATCCTGCCGGTTGCCTTCCGTCCAATTGAAGCGGGCGTGGACTTGGGCGAGTGATTTGGCATTGGTTTCCTCGACGATGAGCGCCGCGCCGAGCGTGTCCATCCGCCACAGGGCGAGGCGCATTTTTTCCTGGAGATCCGCCCGGGCCACGGCGGCGATGCGTTCGCGCTCGGAGGCGAGCGCCCGCTGCGTCTGCCACGTCATGGCGGCGAGAATCGTGGCAGCGCAAATCACCAGCGCGGACCAGATTGCCAGTGTGCGTGGGATTTTCATGCGGTCCAGCGGTAGCCCTTGCCGCGCACGGTGGTTAGCGGGGATTGCTCCTTGTCGCCGAGTTTTGTCCGCAAGTGCATGATGTGCATGTCGATGGTGCGGGTTTCCGTGCGGTCGGGATCGAGGCCCCACAGATTGCGGAGGATTTCCTCGCGGCTGACGACGCGGCCCCGGGAATCCAACAGATAGCGGAGAACGTCGCTCTCGCGTTCTGATAGTTCCTCGCGCCGTCCGTTGTTGAAATCCAAAACGCGTTCCTTGAAATCCACCGTGCCGCCGGGAATCGTCCGGCTGTCAGCCGGCGCGGTCCGTTCGCAGGTGCGGCGCAGCACGGCATCCACACGGGCGAGGAGTTCCTTCATGCTGAAGGGTTTCACCACATAGTCGTCCGCACCTTTCACGAGGCCGCGGACGCGGTCGTTCTCCTCGCCGCGGGCGGATAGAATGATGACGGCCTGGCCGGGGCGTTTACGTTTGAGCGCCTCAAGGATGTCGAATCCCGAGGGGCCGGGCATCACCAGATCCAGTAGAAGCAGCCGGAAATTCGCCTTCAGCGCGAGCTCCATGCCGATGTGGCCGTCCGGCGCTTCCAAGGTTTTGTAGCCGGCGTACTCCAGCACATCGACGATCCCGCGGCGGACGGCGGGATCGTCTTCAATGACGAGGATGGTGATTTCCGACATGCTTTTTGCGAGGATAAGAAAATGCTCACCGGGGAGGCAATACCGCGGTTCCTTCAAACGGGATGCGTGTTGTTTTCATGACGCTTCCTGTTTACCCGCATCCCGGCGTGGCGTCTGTAAAGGCACGGTAAATAAGAACCGGGATTCAAAGCAGCTCCCAGCGCCATTCGAGGAAATCCAGATCTTCTTCGGTGAGCTCCATGGCCATTCAGTTTCTGTTGGAATCCTGGCTCGCCGCGGCGGTTTCCGGCTTGAGGGACTCGCCCATGGTTTCGAACCAATGCTGGATGAAGAATTTTTTCTCCTGGGTGAGCAGCACGTCGGACTGGCCGAGAATGGGGCGGAGCGAGGTGGTCATTTGCAGGGTGACGAGCAGGAAGACGGCGCTCCAGATGATGAGCGGGCCCCGCTGGCTGCCGCCGGTCAGGACGACCACGGATTTTAAAAACCGCAGGGCGAAGGACACGGCGACGATCCATGAGCCGATAGCCAGCGCGCCCATGAAGCCGAGCGAGTCGGTGGATTCCGCGAAGATCCAGACTGCGGGGGCGAAACCTAGCAGTAGCAGCCCGGCGAGTGCCAGTGCTCCGGCGAGGCAGGCGGCGAGCTGGGAGATGGAGACGCGTGCGCCGGCGAGCGTGGCGAAGATGTAGAGACTGGGGAAACAGATGAGTCCGGAGAAAACTAGCCCGGTGGTGACCTTGGCAGGTGCGGCCCAGAGTTGTTCGTGTTTGGCGAAACAACCGAGCACGAGGCCGAATAACAGGAATGAAACAATGGAGAGCAGCGCGAATTTTCCAGTCGCCTGGTGATTGGGATCTTCCAACCGCGCGATGAGCGCGACGGGGCGGCGAAGGAGGGCTTCGAAGAGGGTTTTGAAATCGAGTTTTTCCGGCAGGGGGGATTCGAGTGGCGGTGGCTGGGTGGTGGGATTGTATTCTGGATTCATGGTTTCGGTGTGGTCTGGTGGTTCTTACGGATGGCGTGGAGAATCGGGGTGAGCAGGAAAACGAGGATGAGGCAGAGCACGGGTAGAGCGAATCCGCCGCTGATGCGGTCGGTGGCCTTCCAGACGGTTTCGTAGAAATTTCCGTCGAAAGGATCGGGCCGGAGGAACTGGACCTTGAGACGCGGGGTGCCGAAAAACGGGCGCAGGATCCAGGAGAACTGTGCGCCGAGAAATCCGTTTCCGCCCAGCCAGGCGAGCAGGGTGGCGGTTGCCGCGGCGGCGGTGGGGGCTTTGACCGCGAGCAGTCGGTGGAGATGGAGATTCGCGGTGATGCCGGCGAAGCCGATGAGCGCCGTGTGGGCGACCAGATAGGTGGCGTGGGCGTTTGCCGCGCCTGGAGCGCTGGGTGGCGGGGCGTTCCAGGCGAGGAAAAACGTGACTGGGGCAAGCGAGCCGAGAATCAGGGCGGCGAGCGCAAACGAGGAGAGAAGGGCGAGCAGTGATTGCCTGAATCCGAGACCGGTGCCGAGCAGCAGTCCGAGAAGTCCGTTGAGCAGGCCGTTGCAGCCGAGGGTGAGCGCGACGAGCAGCGGCAGCTTCACCGCCACGTAGCCACCCATGACCGGATCCCGCCAGAAGCCGACGGTGAACCCGTAAATCGCCAGCCCGGCGCAAGCGGTCAGCGCGACGGATGCGACCCGCCGCGGGGTGGGCGCGTCCAGCCAGTCCGGGTCCGGCTGGATGAGTTGGCGGAGATTCATGCCGCGGATCAAGCCACGGTAATGTGAACGGCGGATGCGGGCTGGGAGAAATTTGCGTGAATCCGCCGGGGAGAGATGGCGCTTGAATGTTCCGGCGTGCGGTCGTAGTTCGGGGGCCGCATGGATCCAATGCACCCTTATCAAACCCTGTCGTTATTTACCACCGGGCTGGTGCTGGCCATCTGGCTGATCGGCATTCACGCGCTGATGCTGGCGAAACCGAAGGCGGTGCAGGATTTCCTGAAGAAATTCCCGCGCGACCCGTTGTCCGGTCAGATCCTGCTAGGAATCGGATTGGGTTGGTTTTGGCTGCTCATCGCGCCGACCGGGCTAGGAAAACTCAGTGCGCTGGCGATGGACCTCGGCGAGTTCAACAGCGCGAAGGGGCTGCTGCAAATCCTGGTGCCAGTCTCGCTGGTGCTCGTCTGCATCAGCGTGCGGGATTTCCTCGCCGTCCGCGCGCTCGGATTGGTCGGGCTGATGGCCGCCGCGCCGCTGCTGGGAGCGGCTTTCCTCAAGGACCCACAATCCCGCCTGCTCGTTCCGATTTTCGCCTACGCCATGCTGACCGCCTCGCTGTTTTTCGTGGGCATGCCCTATCTGTTCCGCGACGCGGTGACGTGGGTGACGGCCGATCAAAAGCGCTGGACGTTCTTTTCACTCGCCGGCCTCGGTTATGGCATCGCCACGCTGGTCTGCGCGTTCGCCTTCTGGCGCGACTATTGATTCAATCACGAAAAAAGGCGTCCTCCCGGAGTGGGAGAACGCCTTTTTTCGCGCCGGGATGGATCAGTAAACCGGAGCACCGGAAGTATCGCCGCCGGATGATCCGCCGCCTGCTCCCTTGTTCGCGGTTTTCTCGAGGCTTTCGCCGCCCATCCGCATGTCACGGCCAAGGCCGATCATGGTATTGCAGGAGCTGAACAGCACGGAGGAAGCGACAACTGTGATAAGAAGCATTAATTTCATTTGGTATTTGAGATACCGCAAATCGGCGATCCTGCAAGCCGATTTTGTAAACCTTTCTTAAATTTCGCCGAGATCAATACCGCATCACCCGCGAGAGAAACCTCTGGCAAAGCGCGGATGTCGGTGTGCTGAACAACTCCGCCGGCGGGGAGATTTCCTCGATTTTTCCCATCGCCACGAACGCGACTTGATCCGCCACGGCGCGCGCGAATCCCATCTCGTGGGTGCTGAGAATGATGTCCTGGCCGGCTTCCGCGAGTTCCTGGATGAGTTCGAGCACTTCCGCCGTCATCTCCGGATCGAGCGCGGAGGTCGGCTCGTCGAGGAACAAAACCTCCGGCTGCCGGGCGACGGCGCGGGCGATGCCGACGCGTTGCTGCTGGCCGCCGGAAAGTTGCGCCGGGAGCTTGTCCGCATGGTCGAGCAGACTGAAGCGGTCCAGCGCCTGCTCCGCCATCGTGTGGGCCTCGGCGGGCGTATGACCGTGGACTTTTTCCAAAGGCAGCGAGATGTTCCGCCGGGCGGTGAGGTGGGGGAAGAGGTTGAACTGTTGGAAGAGAAACCCGTTTTTTCGGCGATACGCCTGAAGCGCGGCCGGGTCTGACAGGAGTCGGTGGCCGTTGATGGCGATGGTGCCCGAGTCGGGGGTTTCCAAGCCGCCGAGCATCCGCAGCAGCGTGCTTTTCCCGCCGCCGGACGGGCCGATGAGCACCAGCACGCGCGACGATTCCACGGACAGCGAAAGCACGTCCGCCGCGCGGGTGGTGCCGTAGGATTTCGTCAGTCCGGTAACTTCAAGTTTCATGGCGGAAGCGTTTTTCCAACCAGTGCGAAAGCCACGCGACCGGCAGGGTGAGGACGAGGTAACCGAGCGCCAGTGGCACGTAGCCTTCCAGCCCGGCGTAGGAACGGGAGATGAAATTCTTGGTGTTATAAAAATACTCCGCCACGCCGATGACGTTGAGCAGCGACGAGTCCTTGATCAGCGAGACGAACAGCCCCGCCATCGCCGGCAGCACCCGCCGCAGCGCCTGTGGGAAGATGACGTAGCGATAAACCTGGAACCGGCTGAAGCCCACCGCTCGCGCGGATTCCCACTGCGTTCGCGGGATGCTCTCCACGCCGCCGCGCAGGATTTCGCCGAGGTAGGCGCCCTCGAAAACGGAAAGTAACAGGATGCCGATGATCAGCTTGTCATCGAATCCCCGCTCACCGAGCGGCCGCGAGATGAGCGGCGCGAAGATCACGAAGTAACCGAATAACAGATGCACCAGCAGCGGCGTGTCGCGCACGAATTCCAGGAACGCCCGGCACGTCCATCGCACCACCACCAGCGGCGAGCGCTGGCCGAGCATGAACAACAGCCCGAAGAAAATGCTGCCGAGCAGCGCGGCGAAGGAGATTTGCAGCGTCATCAACCACCCGCGCCACAGCGTTTCCCGGTATTCCCAAGCCTTCGACCAATCCGTCTGCGTGCCGAGCACCGCGAACACCGTGGTGCACAGCCAGCCGAACAACACGACCAGCGCGAGGGCGACGAGCACATTGGCGATCAGCGGGCGGCGCATCATCTAGCGGAGAATGAACGGGACACCGGCGGCTTCGAGAAATTTTTTCTCCTTCTGCAAATAGCGCTCGCCGAGTTTTCCGAAGCCGTCCTGCTTGCGGAACTCTTCAAGAAAGGCGTTCACCTGGCCGAGCAACGTGTCGTTGCCTTTGGCGATCCCGATGGCCCACGATTCCTCGACGAAGGGCTTCAACAAACCGCGGGTGGTCTCTTTGTTTTCCTGGGAGTATTGATAGATACTGAGTTGGTCGTAGATGAAGGCATCCGCCCGGCCTTGGGCGACTTCCAGCACGCAGGCCGTCTGGTCTTCGAAGACAACGCGTTTCGCATCGGGTAGATTTTTGATCGCCCACGTTTCGCCGGTCGTCGCCGTCTTGGCGGTGATCGTGCGGCCTGGTTTTTTCAGATCCTCGATCGACTGGATGTCCGAGTCCTTGCGCACCAGCAGCGCGAGGCCAGTAAAGGCATAGGGATTGGAAAACTCGATCGACTGGCGGCGCTCGTCAGTGGCGGTCATCGAGGAGAGGATCAGATCGACGTTGCCGGTCTTGAGCGCGGGGATGAGGCCGGAGAATTCCATCGGCACGATCTTGAGCGGCCGGCCGAGACTCGTGGCGAGCGCCTCGGCGAGCCGGACACCCACGCCGTCGGGATTTCCCGCCTTATCCTGCATTTCGAAGGGCGGGTAGCTCAAATCCATGCCCACTCGCAGCACCGCGCCTTTTCCCGCGGTGCTGGATTTCTCACTGCATCCGGAGGTGGCGAGAACACAAGCGGTGAGCATAAGGAATCGGCGGCGATGTAACATGCCCGGATGCTAGCGCGAAACGTGCCGGGCGGAAGTGCCGAGTTTGGGGCACGCCCCTTTTGAAATTTGACTGAAACGAATTCCAGGTCTTTGCTCCGGGTCATGAGACTTTTAAACTCCCTCGCTCTCGCCGCCTCCCTCGCCACCTGCGCCCATGCCGCGCTCGTGGAAAAAGCGGTCATCTATCAACAGGATGGCGCGACCCTCGAAGGATTCCACGTTTACGATGACGCCGTCACAGGCAAACGCCCGGCCGTGTTGGTCATTCACCAATGGACCGGCCTTTCCGACTACGAAAAACGCCGCAGCCGCATGCTTGCGGAGATGGGCTACAACGTCTTCGCCGCCGACATTTATGGAAAAGGCATCCGCCCGCAGCCGCCGGAGGCCGGTAAGGAAGCGGGGAAATACAAGGGCGACCGGACGCTCTATCGGGCACGGCTGACGGCAGCGCTGGACCAGCTCAAGGCTGACGAGCGCACCGACGTCAAGAAGGTCGCGGCCATCGGTTACTGCTTCGGCGGGACCGGCGTATTGGAACTCGCGCGGGCCGGCACCGAGATCGCAGGCGTGGTTTCGTTTCACGGCGGACTGGACGCCGCACCCGGCATGACCGCTGCAGCCGGGAAAATTCCGGCTAAAATCCTCGTGCTCCACGGCGCGGCGGATCCCTACGTGCCCGCCGAGCAGGTCGCCGGCTTCGAAAAGGAAATGACCGGCGCCAAGGCGGACTGGCAGCTTGTGTCCTACAGCGGGGCCGTGCACAGCTTCACCCACAAGGAAGCGGGCGATGATCCGGCCAAGGGCGCGGCTTACAACGAAGCGGCGGACCGGCGCTCGTGGGTGGCCATGCAGTCGTTTTTCGCGGAGCTTTTCAAATAGACGGATCGCCTCCATGGTTCCGGCGATGAGCGCTGAGTTCGACTGGCTGGAATTTCAAACCGCTTTCCAAGAGGCGGCGAGTGCGGCGGGATTCGCGCCCACCCGCCTCGCGGAGTTGGACGAGGGGCCGTTGACCGCCTGGGAAAGGCCGGGCAAGGGGCCGCGTGTCTATCTGTCCGCCGGCATCCATGGCGACGAGCCGGCCGGGCCGCTTGCAATGTTAGAACTACTGCGCGAAGGATTTTTCACCCCGTCCGTGCACTGGCTGCTGTGCCCCGCGCTCAATCCCTCCGGTCTTGCCGCGCTCACCCGGGAGAATGCCGCCGGCATCGATCTGAACCGCGACTATTGGCTGCGCGACACCGCGGAAGTCGTGGCCCACGCGCTCTGGCTGGACGCGCGGACCGCCCCGGACCTGTTTATCTCGCTGCACGAGGATTGGGAAACGGAGGGTTTCTACTTTTACGAAATCAACCTGCACGACGACCAGCCGGACCGCGCCCATCATATCCTCCACTCTGTGATTCCCTGGTTCCCACCCGAACCGGGGCCGGAGATCGACGGGCACCTGTCCCGCGAACCCGGTTGGATCTATCACGCCGCCGAGCCGGACCTGCCGGAAGGCTGGCCGGAGGCGATCTATCTGGCGAAGATGGGCTGTCCCCTGTCATTCACCTTTGAGACTCCAAGCCGTGCCGCGCTCGGGCGTAGGGTCGCCGCCCACGTGGCGGCGGTGAAGGCGGCCTGCGCCGAATTCACCACTTCCGCTTACGGGAAAATCACTTCCTGACCAGCGGCCGGGCCGTGGCCGAACTTGTCGCCGATGTCCTTACTGGTCACGAAGAGCATCAGGGAAATCAGTGCAAGCGCGCAGGCGGTCTGGAGGATTTCCAATGGCTTGGCTTTGACCGGGCGGCCGAAAATTTTCTCCAGGATGGCAAGCGTGATGTGGCCGCCGTCGAGCACCGGGAATGGCATCATGTTCAGCACGGCGAGGTTCACGTTGAAGAGCACCATGAAGGCGAGGATGCGCCGCCAGCCGTCGTCCATTTGTAGGAGTTGATACTGGAGCGTGGCGATGCCGACGGGGCCGCTGAGGTGGCCGACGCCGATGCTGGAGTCCGGGGCAACCACGCTGGTGATCGTGGTCCACATCATGCGCAGGCTGTCGCCGACCTGTTGGAACGGACCGGGATGGACGATGCCCTGGTTCTGATAAGGCGCGCTGTAAAAGCCCAGTCCCAACATCGGCCCCTTGCCGGGTGGCGAAATGGGAACCACGGGAGTGGCGGTGAGGGTGAGCGTTTTGCCGTCGCGTGAAATGGCGAACTCGATGGGCTTGGCCCCGGTTTCCTTGACGAAGGCGACGGCCTTGTCGCTCTCCTTGAACGCTTGGCCATTCATCGAGAGCAGAACGTCGCCCTCCTTGAATCCGACTTTCTCAGCGGGGCTGCCCTTGGCGATGGAGCCGAGCTCGATGTGGTCGATTTCCGGGCCGATGCCGACCTGCCGCAAGCCGCTGCGCTGGAACCACTTGGTTTTGGGAGTCTGGAACTCGGAGACCAGCTTGAGCGGCGTGGATGCTCCCGCACGCTCGACGGTGAACTCGATTTGCCGGCCCTTGCTGAGGATGATGTTCTCGGTGATGCTGTCTAACGAGCCGGCGAATCCATCCACCGGGTTGCCGTTGATTTGAACGATCTTGTCGCCCGGAAGAATGCCGGCCTTGGCGGCGGGACTACCTTCCACCACTTCGCCCACGATCTGGCTGGGGATGAAATCCTTGGGTTTCCCGACTCCCCAAACGACCACTGCGGAGAGCAAGGCGAGCAGGATGGAAAACAAGGGACCGGCGAATGCGACGATGATTTTGTCCAGCGGCGTGATCGGTGGCAGCGGTTTGCCGTCCTTGTTCCCGCCCTCGAGCGCTTCCATCGGCGCCATTTGCGGCAGCGCCACGAAGCCACCCGCCGGAATCCAGCCGAGACCGTATTGCACCCCGTTGATTTCTTTTTTCCAAATCGGCGTGCCGAACCAGATTTGAAACCGGTCGATCCGCAAACCACGCCATTTAGCGGCAAGGAAATGACCAAGCTCGTGGACGAAAATGATGATATTGAAGATCATCAAAACGACGACGATCAGCAGGATAATCTGAAGGGTGGTAACAAGAACGGACATGGTTGGGTGGTGAACTTCATAAACTTAGCGTTCCCGGACCTTCCGGCAAGTTCATTAAATTTTTCAAAAAATTCGCCCGAAGCGGAAGAGAAGGACGGCGAAATGCTTTGAATCCAGCGCGTTCCCGAGGCATTGAGTATCCGACAAAAATTGGTTAGAACCTGTGGCTTGGGCGTGTCCTGAATCAGCGCAGGCTGAGGGGGGGATCGAGGATTTCGCGCATGACGAAAGCTTGGCGGACTTCGGCGGGGTCGCGGAGGCGGCCGCGAAGGCTGAGAGGAACCCTGGAGGAGGGAGCCTTCGCACCCTTGGCGGAAATCCGGGCACGGGTTGCCGCCGCGCCGCCAGTGATGGTCGCTTTGGTTTCACGGATCTGCCGCAGGCGTTCCGCAAGATCCTGCTGGTGCTTGAGAGCTCTGGCCGTCTCGTTGGCGACCGCTTCGTCGTAGCCTGTCTCCCGCTGTGATTGAGGAACGATCTGCCGGTTGAGCGGAGGCGGAACGGAGGGATTCATCGGATCTCGATAGTCTTCGTCCGGCGCGAAGACATCTCCGGGATCATATTCCTCCTCACTCTCCTGCTTTTGCTTCGCCTTCGATTCCAGCAGGCTTTTTACCACCGAGCCAATGCCCAAGGCGATGAGGATGACGATTTGAAAATTGTCGAAAATCCAGTCCATAGGATGTTGATGGCTGCGGGTTGATGGAAAGAACGGATCAGGTGCCTTCGGGCTTGGCGATGCTGGTGCGCATCTGGGTGTCGGCCTTGACGTTTTCCATCTTGTAATAATCCATCACGCCGAGGCGGCCGCTGCGGAACGCTTCGGCCAGGGCGAGCGGCACTTGCGCCTCGGCTTCCACAACCTTGGCTTTCATTTCCGCGACGCGGGCGACCATTTCCTGTTCGAGGGCGACGGCAGCAGCGCGACGGATTTCCGCCTGGGCCTGGGCCATGTTCTTGTTCGCCTCAGCCTGCGCTTCCTGGAGCTGGGCGCCGACGTTTTCACCGACATCCACATCGGCGATGTCGATGGAAAGAATTTCAAAAGCGGTGCCAACGTCGAGGCCGCGATGGAGGACGACTTTTGAAATCGAATCCGGCGACTCGAGCACGGTTTTATAGGTTTCCGCCGAACCGATGGTGGTGACGATGCCCTCGCCGACGCGGGCGATGATGGTTTCCTCCTTCGCGCCGCCGACGAAACGGTCGAGATTGGTGCGGACCGTGACGCGCGCGCGGACTTTCACCTGAATGCCGTCCTTGGCCACGCCGTCGATGGTGGTGCGGCCGGACGCGGGATTCGGGCAGTCAATCACCTTGGGATCGACCGAAGTGCGCACCGCTTCGACGACGCTTTTTCCGGAGCCCTTGGTGGCGAGATCGATGGCGCAGGTGCGGTTCCAATCCAAAGCGATGCCGGCTTTCTGGGCGGCGATGAGTGCCTGGATGGAAGGAATGACATTACCACCGGCGAGGAAATGGGCTTCGATGTCGTTGATGGGAATTTCGATACCGGCCTTCTTCGCGGTGATCCGTGCGTCCACCACCATGCCGTAGGGCACTTGACGGAGCCGCATCGCGACAAGTTCCGTGAAGCCCACGTAAGCCCCCGCCAGCCAGGCGCGGAGCCAGACGCTGAAGAAGGAAAGGATGATGCCGAACAAGAGCAGGCCGAGAATGGCGATGACGACGAGGATGATGGTGGATATGGGAAACATGAGCGTGGTGGTTTGTTAGTTCGTTTTGCGGGTAGAGACAATGAGCCGGAAATTATCGGCGCCGATGATGTCGAGCATGG
Organism: Luteolibacter sp.; assembly: GCA_044240265.1. Lineage (GTDB taxonomy): Bacteria > Verrucomicrobiota > Verrucomicrobiia > Verrucomicrobiales > Akkermansiaceae > Luteolibacter. The sequence continues at coordinate 14,189 of JBIHZT010000015.1, forward strand.
CACCGGCGGGGACCTGGCCGGACTGGCAGAACGCTTCGTAGCGGCGGCCATCGACACGGACATAGCCGCTGGGCGAAAGCATCGTGAGCGCCTCGGCGGATTGCCCGACCAACTCCAGCGCCTCGCTGCCGTAAGCCGCGCTCACTCCGGTCACCTCCTGGGTGAGGAAAGCACGCTTCCCAAGTTTCGTCCGCGGGAGAACCCGGAACTCGATGAAAAGCGCGAGGCCGCCGATGATGATGGCGGAGAAGACCGCAAGGGTACCGCCAAGGGTGCCGTAATCGGTGAAGGCGAGGTAGCAGCCCGCGAACATCAGGAGTGCGCCGATGGTGCCGAGAATCGCACCGGGGATGATCACCTCCACCGCGATGAAGAGAATCCCGACTGCGAACAGGAGAACGATGAGTGTCATGAAACCACCTCCACGGTTAGACCGAATTCAGAGAGTCCGGTGACCTTCACGGCGGTGCCAGCATCTGCAAAGCCCACCGCAAGGCGCGCTTCATAGCGCCTGCCACCAATGTCCACCTGTCCGCTCGGAAAAAGCGCGGTGACGGCCAATCCCGATTGTCCGACAAGTTCGCCGGCTCTTGGTTCGCCGGGACCAACACCGGACAAGGCGCGCGCAGCCCCGGGTTCACCCGCGACGGCCGCGTTCAGCACCATTCCACCCCAAAGGCCTCCCTGGGGTAGAAAACGCAGGATCGCGAGGAATGAAAACACTGCCAGAATCACACCGATCATCACGTTGACCAACGGCTTCACCAACACATCACCTGATAGATCGATGGGCTGGCTGGGCCAGAGATCCGTCATCGCCCACACCAGCGAACCGAACATCAACACGATGCCGGCCATCCCGATCACCATCGATCCCGGGAAGAAAAACAGCTCGATGGTCAGCAAGGTGAGGCCGAGCAAGAAGAACAGCATCGGTTCATGACCGGAAAGTCCCGCGACGAACTGGCCGAAGAAAACAACGCCCAGAACAGCGATTCCGGAAATCCCGAAGATGCCGAATCCAGGCGTCTTGTACTCGATGAACAAACACAACAAGCCCACTGCCAACAGCAGCGGAGTCATCGCCACCAAATATTGGGCCAGTTTCTCGGACCAAGTGATTTCAAGTCTCTCAACCGTGTAATTTCCCGCGCCGTGAATCCGGTCTAGCAGCTCATCGAGATTCTCCGCGATACCCGCGCCCAGCAATGGCTGAGGCGGATTACCGTAGGATTTCATCGCTTCCTGGGCCGTAAGCGAAAGCAATTCGCCGCGTTCTTTGATCACTTCATCGTCCACATTCAATTCGGAGTCCAGGTCGATCATCGCCGAGACCACCTCGCCCCGGTAGCCCTTGCCCTCCGAAATGGAACGAACCCTGGCGGTGAGATAGCTGACGAGTTTCTCGCGCACCGTCGGATCGATT
>JBIHZT010000356.1:0-4774 GCA_044240265.1 Luteolibacter sp.
GGACGGTTGAACCAGTCGAGGTCAGGTTCGTCGTCGGGAATCCACTCCTTGATGGCGACTGGCAGCTCGTGAAGTCCCCTCACAGATCAAATCTCTGCAAAAGCCAAAAGCTCCGTTTCCGATGCTTATCACGCTTGAGGGAATCGTCACACTCGTCAGGCTGGAAGAGTCGAACGCGTAATCTCCGATGTCAGTTACCGGTTTTCCGATGATGGTTGCGGGAATGCTCACTGCACCACCAACCCCGGTATAGCCGTCGATCGTGATGGTAGTCCCTTCGTCAGTGTAAGTGAAGTCTTCGAACTGGGCGGCCGACACCGGAAGGATCAGGCAGCAAAGAAGCGCGAGCAGTTGCCAGCAGAGGCCGCCATGGAGAGAGCGCTTTCCGGGGAGGTGGACCAAGGTGGGCACAGGTGCCGGTGGACTGGATGAGGGGGATGGCAATTTCATCTTGGGGGTATTGGGAGGTTCAAGACGGGGTGGATCACTACCTTTCCGGATACCGGATTCCGGCTGGTTCGTGACAAGAAAAGCGCAAATTCCCGATTTCTTGAGGGGGAAGCAGTCAATCCGCGCGCAGTTTTCAGCAAATTACAGGCCGATTTTTAGAGATGGCTAAAAACCACGAGGTTTTGACAACGGGAAAACGATCGTCCTTCCGGCGAATCGCTGCGGGTCCAGCATGCCCGTGGCGAGATCCCCACGGGTGAGCGGTTTTTCTCGGTTGGATGCGCGGCAATCATTCCGTGCCGCGCCGGTGGGCTTGCGTCGATGGCGGATTTGTGGCGGGATGGCGTTCTTACCAGGAACATGACTGAAACCCTCACCGACATCATCCCCGCCGTCTGCCCCGAGCTTGGAATCGAGGTTCCCGTCGCCTCCATCGACCGCGAGCTGCGGAAGCTCTGGGAACAGGACGACGCGCGCACCAACGCGTCCCTGATGAACCTCGTCGTGTATTCGGAAAAACCCGGCGCACTCATCGCAAACTCGGAAATCATCCGCGAACTCACCCGCGAACACGCATGCCGGGCGATCCTCGTCGGCATCGACCGTAACGAGCCGATGCCCAGCCTCCGCGCGTGGATCACCGCGCACTGCCACTTGGCGGACGGACGGAAATCCGTGTGCTGCGAGCAAATCGCCTTCCACCTGACCGGCCGCGTGACCGGGCGGTTCCGCAACACCGTTTTCGCCCACCTCAACTCGGACCTGCCGCTGATTTTCTGGTGGCAGGGCGAGCTTTCGGAAATCCTCACCGAGCGCCTCGTCAGCGTGATGGACCGACTGGTCATCGACAGCTCGTCCTGGGCCGACCCGGCGGCCTCGTTCGCGATGATCGAGGAAACCTCTCAGGCGAATCCGGATCTCATTATCCAGGACCACGCTTGGACCCGCTCATGGCAGTTCCGCGTGGGCATCGCCAGTTTGTTCGATGATCCGGCGGCACAGGAAGCCTTGCCGGAAATCAGCGGCATCGAGATCACCTACCACCCGGACCACCGGAATACCGCGCTGCAAGTGCTGGCTTGGCTCGCGGTGCAGGCCGGTTGGAAAGACCGGGAATCCACGGATCCAGTGGCGTTCGAGTCCGCCGCGGGCGTTCCCATTTCCGTCGCGATGCATGCGGACCCGGCCTCACCTCCCCTCTCCTCATTGATCATCCGCACGGGAAATGTGACGGTGAAAGTTTCCCAGAAACCCGGAGCCAGCCACGTCGAGCGGCAGATCGAGACACCTGCTTTCAAGGCGACCTCGTTGTCACCGGCGGATCCCACATCGCCCGTGGAACTCGTGGCCATCCAACTCGCACGTGGTGGGAAGAACTCGCTATATCAGAAAATCCTGCCGCGGTTCAGGGCGATGCTGGCGGGGGAATGAACCGCGCTCGCGAAGAATCAGCCGCCAGCAACTCCCTAACGCATGCTGGATGAGACCGGAATCCATTCAACGCTCAGGCTGATGAGCCGGCATGCTTCCTGGATCTGGCATCACGCCCAGCCGAGCTGCAGCAGGACTTTATACACGGTCCAGATAAACACGGCGATCAGTGCGACGATGTAAATCTTCGCGGCGGCTTCGATGGAAGAACGGGTCATGGCGCGGAGTTTCTAGGCCGGGAAGTGGAATCCGCCAAGGGAAATACTCGGGCGCAATTCGCTATCTCATTCCAAACGCCGCCGTCAACGACGCAAGGTCCGCCGGAGCCGCCCGGTCGGCGGTCAGGATCGCCGCCTTCTGGAGAGAGATGATATCGGAAATCCCCTTGCGCGAGAGTTCAAGCATGGCGGTCATTTCCTCGGAGGAAAACACCGCTTCCTCGCCGCTGCCCTGGATTTCCACAAACTCGGAGGCCTCGGTCATCACGACATTGAAATCGACGGTCGCGTCCTTGTCCTCGGGATAGTTCAAGTCGAGCACGGGCACGCCCTGATAGACCCCGGCGGACACGGCGGCGACGAGCTTTTTGATCGGGAAGGCCTTCAATTTGCCCTCGGCCATCAACTTGTTCAGGGCGATGGCCATGGCCACGCAACCGCCGGTAATCGACGCCGTGCGGGTACCGCCGTCGGCCTGCAAGACGTCGCAATCAATCCAGATGGTGCGCTGGCCGACTTTTTTCAAATCCACCACCGCCCGCAGCGCGCGGCCGATGAGTCGCTGGATTTCCGACGAGCGGCCGTCAAGTTTTCCACGGGAAATATCGCGCGGCTTCCGCTCCAGCGTCGAATACGGCAACATCGAGTATTCCGCCGTTAGCCAGCCACCTTCCACACGCTGTTGGCGCATCCAGCGGGGTACGTCCTCCTCGATGGTCGCGGAGCAGATCACGCGGGTGTCGCCGAAGGAGACAAGCACCGAACCGGTCGCGTAAGGGGCCACGTTCGGGACAAAGGAAATCGGGCGGAGTTGATCGTTCTGGCGACCGTCGGGGCGTGTCATGCGGGGAGTCAAATCAACCGCCGCGCCGGCTGCAAGCGTGGAGAACTTTCAAACTTTCATAAAACAGTAGGAGCGATACGACAATTCGCCTAGCAGCAGCGCGTTGTACACCCGGGATCCTTTGACTCCGGCGAAGTCGCGGCCGAGTCCATGCAGCAACTTCGGCAGCTTCCGGTCAAGCAACTCCACCGACCGCGCGGAATTCCACTCCATGCCACGCAACACTTCCGGGCTGATGTCCCGCGTCTGCTTCAGCTTGAGCGGCGTCATGTGCAGCGCGGTTTCCCAAGCCGTGATGCCGTCGCTGAAGCGGAAATCCGCATACAGGAAATAACCGCCGGGCCTGAGCACGCGGGCGACTTCCGCTAGAAACCGGGACAGGTCCGGGTAACAATGCGAGGCTTCGACATTGATCACCACATCGAAGGAATTGTCCGGAAAGGGCAGGTTTTCCGCATCGCCTTGGACGAAATCGAGATTCCCGACCGGGTGGCGCTTTTTGCAGAACTCGACACCGGAGGCGTTCAGGTCGAGTCCGGTGTACTTCGCGGGGCGCTGCGTCCGGGTGAGATACGAGGCGCCGCCGCCGTGGCCGCAGCTCACCTCCAGGACATTCCTGCCTTGAAAATTCACCTGCATCCCCACGTGGTGATAGAGCTGGACGCAGGCGCGGTCCCCCTCGTCTTCGGGGGCGAGCGGAATGGCCATCGGTGGATCCGTCTCGAAGGCATAGTTGAGGAAAATCACCTCTTCGCCATGCAGTCGCCGGGTCAGGAAAGGATACCATAATTTCCAAATCGCCTTGCGGACCGCCCCATTGGAAAAAAGATGATCGATAAGTGGCATGGTGGCTTGGAGTGAATTCAATTCAAGCGTTGCGGATTTCTGCGATGGCGACCGCCATGTCGGAAGCACGGAAGGTGGAGGAACCGGCAACCATCACGTTGGCCCCCGCGGTATAACAGCGGGCGGCGGTGACGGCATCAATGCCTCCGTCCACCTCGATGTGGAAGGCCAGTCCTTTTTCCTCGCGAATCCGGGCTGCCGCTTTGATTTTCTCCAGCACCTCGGGCATGAACGCCTGTCCGCCGAAGCCCGGAACGACCGTCATACACAGCAGCAGGTCGATTTGATCTAAAAACGGCTCCACCTCGCTCAGCGGAGTGGCCGGATTGAGAGCGAGCCCAGCCTCGCAACCACCCTCACGAATCCGGCGCAAGGTCTCCGCCACCTCGTGCTCCGCCTCCACGTGAACGGTGATCATATCCGATCCGGCCGCGATGAAACGCTGCAAATAATGATCCGGCCGCGAGATCATCAGGTGGACATCCAGATAGATGTCATCCGCCTCATGCACTGTCTGGACGATGGCGGGACCGAAGGAAATGTTGTCCACGAAATGCCCGTCCATCACGTCGAGGTGCATCCAGTCCGCCCCCGCATGAATCGCCCGGCTGACTTCTTCTTCGATGCAGGAAAAATCCGCCGCCAGCAGGGAAGGAGCGATGACGCGGTCATGGAAATTCTTTGGGTTCACGGACTTCATAAGAACCACGTATTCCGCGACGAGGCACGGAAAAATTTTCTATTTAAAAACGGACCTATTTAAAAACGGACCGAAATAAAAAGAAAATCCGCTTGCGTTTTTTCCGGCGGCCGCTAGGCAAAGGGCATGGCACGAAGGCGTTGGATTGTTCCCGGGAAGGAACGGATGGCGGAGTTGACGGCGGAATCGACGAGCCCGTCGATGGCGGCCGCGAAGCCGGTGTTCTATCACTGTATCTCGCGGGTGGTGGACCGGCGCTTCGCCTTCCAGGGCGACGACAAGGAG
>JBIHZT010000357.1:0-4752 GCA_044240265.1 Luteolibacter sp.
CTCACCAGGTGGGACCATCGGCGAGCGCAGCGATTTCCGCTCGGATTCACTTCCGCTCGAAGCCGGAAAATCTTATGTACTGTTGCTGGATCTCGATGCGGAGGGCAACTGGTCCGCCCAAGCCCACCACGCCTATCAGGCTCCGGCCGGTCGCCACGACATCGGCGACTATTTCAGGGCCCGGGCCCATGGGCAGCGACCGAAGCTGGTTAGCGCGTCCGCGCCGGAAACGGTAACGGATCAAAGTAACGCAGGCGTCCCCGGCTCGGTCGTGACCCCGACCGGCTATATCGAATCCGACGGCCAGCCGGCCCGCTTCACCACCTGCGATGGTGACGAACCAATCCCCTATCTCATCGACATCGACCCCGCGAAACTCCCGACCGGGATGGACCAGGCCGGCGCGGTCGCCGCCGTGGCGGAAGCGCTCAACGCCTGGGCCGTTCCTTCCTCGCTCAAGTTCCGCTATGAAGGCACCCAATCGTTTGGGGCTGCTGCCAGTAACATCGCCATCCAGGACCGTCGGCTGAGAATCCAGCTGCATGACAATTACAACGAAATCACCAACGGCAGCGGCGTGCTCGGCATAGGTGGCGGCAGCTCCCCATCCGCCTCGACCACCTTCACCGGCGGAAAGATTGGCAGCCAGGGATTCCAGGAACGACTTTACGGTTTCGTGGTTTTGGAAAGCACCGATCCTTTCATGCTCAACACGGCGAATTTCAAGCGCGTGCTCACCCATGAGCTCGGCCACGCGCTCGGTCTCGCCCACTCCAGCGAGAATGCGCCGGAGCCGGATGCCATTCTGAAAGCCGCCACCATGTACTATGCCACCGCCGGCGGCTCTGCCGGCGCGACAATCCAGACTTACGATGTGGATCGCATCCAGTTCGGCTATCCGGCCGGAAACACGCCGCCTTACACGACGGACCGGATCATTCCCGCCGTTTCCACCAGCTCATCTTACGGGACACTTCCCACCGGTGTTCTAGGAGTCAACCGCATTCAACTCAGGGCATTTGACCGGCAAGGCACCGCCCTGACGGCCAACATCACAAGCACGTCAGGCGGGACGTTTTCCTTGTCAGGAGCAACTCTGATATACTCCCCACCCGCCAACACCGCAGCACCCAGAATTACCGATAGCGACATCGAAGCGGGAAACGCATACCACACGGCCTATGTCCAATTCAGCGATGGAGTCAATCTCAGCCGCGCGGCCAGCTGCGCCATCATCGGATTCTTTTTCGACACGACACCCTCCGACGGCCTCCCCGACGACTGGATGACCGCCAATTTCACAACGACTGCCGTCGGGGCTCTCGGTTCCAACAGTCACCCGGACTCGGACCCCGACAAGGACGGTCTCACCAACCGCACCGAGTGGTATTTAAACACAAATCCGAAATCCGCCACCAGCGGCCCGGTGAAGCCGATTTACAATCATGCCACTCGCATGATCTCCTTCACGCCGAGCCGGTTCGCGCCGTACTGGGTCGAATCATCCGTCACGCTCGGCAGCGGTTGGTGGTCGCTGCGGCGGGTCGGCACGCTCTATCAAGGGAGCGGCACGCTGTCGTCGGACTTCAGCGGCAACGCCGCGCCGACGAATGAATTTTACCGAGTCGTGACAGGGCCGTGAGCCAGAGACGATGAGTCACTCCTCGACCGGCTGCGGAAATGAAATGGTACCAGTATGCAAATCTTGACAGAATGAATGGGATCGGGTTTCTCATTTCAACACATTGGGGCGATATTCCAGGCAGCTGCTGTTTGTAGGCGGAGCAGAATCGGGCATACGATTCCACGGCTGCGGCGCTGGAGGGGAAACGGGATTTCAACGCGGAAGCGACGGCGCTCCTGAAACAGCTTTGGAAGAAGTGATGGGGTAAAAGCTGAAAACAGAAAGACTGAGACGCTGGAATTGAAGACTCGACCAGGGAGACATCGAGTTGCTGGGACTCATCGCCAAGGAGTGACTGGCTGAGGTTTGCTTGAGCTGGGCTTTCTCGATCCTTTGACCTGCGCTCCCGGCGGTAGCGCGCCACCTTTGGCTTCGCGCGTGGAACAGGACGGAAAAGTCATCGACCGGATCGCCGCAGCGCAGCGGGAGGAGTTGGAGCAGGAGATCGCCGGCTCGCAGGACGAGGCGCGTGCCCGGGAGGAAGAAATCGAGGAGTTGGTGAGAGACTCGCCGTTTTAGAGGAAGGCCCGGAGCGGGACCGCTCTTTGCATGGTCTACGGCGAAATTGGACGCCACAGCCACGCGGCGCGGAAGCTCCGTTCCTGACTCTATCGTCTTCAGGTGGCTTCCGAGTCAGGAGCCGGCGAGTCCACCAGCCCGAACTCGGTTTCCAGGTTTTCATGGGTGTGGTTCACAAAAACCGAGCTTCCCAGCGGGTGGTGATCGCCGATGACCCTCCTGAAGCCGGACCGCACCGCATCAACAATGTGAGCACCCGTCTCCACCGCAACCGTCACTGACGAAGGAGCCGCCTGATGCAGGAAATCCGCGTCATGACCGACGGAAAACTCCTCATCTTCAATGTGATGGAGCAGCGCCTCGATTTTTTCCAGCCTGACGGAATCGGGCTCGCCCCGGTTTTTCGACTCGTCGAAGTTTCTCACAAGCGCCTTGGCTTCGATCTTCAGCACGTCCAGCCGTCGCTGGAGTTCATGTCCCGCAGGCTGGCCGATTTCCTCGACTTCCTGTTCCAAGGCCTGAAGCTTGGATTCGGCCTCCAAAATCTTCTTCTCGAGTAACGACAAATTCTGCGGATGGGTATTCATGGCGATGAGTGGTTGAGATTCCACCAATCACACTATCCGAACGGGAAGAACCCCGCAATGGAATTTTGGGAGATGCCAACCCGCCGGCGTCCTCGCAACTGACAGCCAGCCACTTGTCAATAATACTGACTGGGCATGCGGAAAACAGGAGCCGCGTCAACAGGCAGCACCGACGCATGCGATTGCCGCTCCCCGTAGGAAAAGCCGACACCGGGCGCGACATGATCCAGATCCACCTCATCCGGTAGTTCGATGGCGTTCAGCACCTCATGCCGCAGGATCAACACCGCCGCCACGGACAGAATGCCGAGAGCTCCGACAATCATCCATCCCGCCGTGCTGGAAAGATCCAACAGCTGAATGAAAAACCACGAAATCCCCGCAATCCATGCGATGCATGATAACAACACTGCCAACCAAGTCAGCAGTGATGGCGGGAAGAACTTCATAACAGTTATTCAAGCGCATTTTATTAAAAATACAAGCTCAAGATTATTACGCGATCGCGGAAGTCCACCCCCGCGACCCGGGCTCTCAGACGGGTTCCACCCGGCCCGCTAGACGGGGGATGCCTTCCGGCGCGTCTTGAGCCACTTGCGGAAGTCGCCGCCGTGGGAGTCCGGCAGCGTGCGCTGGCCGAGCCAGTCCTGCAGCGGCTTGATCGGCGCGACCTGGATGGGCAGGTGGTTCATCGCCTTGGACATGGTCATCGCGGTGCGCCAGAGCGACGGCGAGGTCGCGAGCAGGGCGAACGGCGACATCGGAATGGCGGCCGGCGAGTGGATGTGCTCGCGGTGCGCCTTGTCGCGCAGCCGCAGCAGCAGATCCGGAATCGGGATGTCCACCGGGCAGACTTCGTTGCAGGCTCCGCAGAGCGAGGAGGCTTTGGGAAGGTCCGCGAGTTCCGGGAAACGGCTGCCGAAAAGGATGGGTGATAGAACCGCGCCGACCGGGCCGCCGTAGGTGGAGCGGTAGGCGTGGCCGGACGCCTGCCGGTAGACCGGGCAGACGTTCTGGCAGGCGCCGCAGCGGATGCAGCGGAGGATTTCCTTGCAGTTCGAGGCGAGCACGTCGGTGCGGCCGTTGTCCATGAAGACGACGTGCATGTGCTCGGGGCCGTCCGGTTGGTTGGCGGACTTCGGACCGTTGATGAACTCGGTGTAAACGGTGAGCTGCTGGCCGGTGGCGGAGCGACCTAGCAGGTTCAGGAAAACGGCGAGGTCCTTTTCCTGCGGGATGATTTTCTCGATGCCGATGAGCGCTATGTGCACGCCCACCGGAGCCATGCCGAAGCGGGAATTGCCCTCGTTGGTGACCAGGGCGACGCGGCCGGTGTCGGCGCAGACGAAGTTGCCGCCGGTGATGCCGGCCTGGGCCTGCATGTATTTCTCCCGCAGATAGACGCGGGCGCGGCGGGTGATTGTTTCCGGATCGTCGTTGTAATCGGCGGCGATGCCCTCGCGCTGGAAGGTCCTGGCGATTTCCCGCCGGTTCTTGTGGATGATGGGCTTGACGATGTGGGAGGGCTCGTCGTCATCGAGCTGGATGATGAACTCGCCGAGGTCTGACTCAAGGCACTCGACGCCGTTTTCGATGAGGAACGGGTTGAGGTGGATTTCCTCAGCCGCCATCGACTTGGACTTGGTGAGCTGGGTGACGCCGTGGCCTTGCAGGATGGATAGAATGGTCTGGCGCGCGTCCTCGTCGGTGGCGGCGAAATGGACGTTCACGCCGCGGGAGACGAGCGCCTGCTCGGCCTTGGCGAGGTAGTCGCCGAGGTGGTGGAGCGTGTGGTCCTTGATCGAGGCGGCGAGCTTCCGGATCGCGTCGGGATCCGGATAGTCCTTGTGGAGCACCTGATAGCGCTTCTCGGTCCCGGCGGCGGCTCCGTTGATGACGGAGTGCTGTTTCTCGTCGCTGATGTTCCGGGCGTATTGATCGATGAGTTGGTTGCCTATCATG